>CAOJBM010000006.1 GCA_948329525.1 uncultured Mycoplasmatota bacterium | reverse complement strand
CATATTTTTTTATCTTTGACTATATTTTATCAACTCAAATCTAGGACACAGCAAAAACTTTTATAAAAATGTGCTATAATTAAAAATATGGGTGATATTCATGGAGAAGAAAATGTCTAAAAAAGAAATAGTAAAGATGTTACTTAATAATAAAGAAATTAATATTGACAATGAAGATGAGTTATTAGATTTATTGATTGATGAACCAATTAGTATTGACGCTTTAAATGAAGAAGAAAAAAATATTAAATTAAGAGATAAAATAGCTGATAAAATCACAAAATTTATTGGTTCATGGACTTTCATTTTAGGTTTTAGTGGCTTTTTAATTTTTTGGGTTTTATTAAACTTATATTTTATTGATAATTTAGACCCTTATCCTTTTATTCTTCTTAATTTATTACTTTCTTGTATCGCTGCTTTACAAGCTCCAATTATTATGATGAGTCAGAATAGAGAAGCTAAAAGAGATAGTTTAAGAAGTAAAAACGATTATCGAACAGATTTAAAAAGTGAGCTTATTTTAGAGGAACTACATGATAAAATGGAAGAGTTAGAAAAACTAGAGAAAGAAATTTTAAAAGAATTAGAAAATAAAAGGAAATGAAAAATTAAAAAAATATTTTAATTACTTTTTCTTTGTATAATCATAATATAGAGCTAAATTTAACAACTTTTGTTGGCTATCAAGTTCTTTAGCATGCATTTTTAATACTTTATGTTTTTGTTTTATTTGCTGATATGATAATCTAGCAAGTGTTTCACCACGTAAAATTTTATTAGCCGAATTTGAAGAAGTATATAAAGCATTGGCGGCGATATCTAAAATAGTTGAACCTTTTTCTAAGTAAGCATGATAATGTCCTCTATAGAAAAAATTAGGTAGATAAGATAGCACAGCACGATAATCATGGTTTTCTTTTATAAAATCATAAGTTTTTTTATAACATTGTCCATTAAGTGGCTTGTCAAAAATATGAATAGATTTAGATTTAGATAAAACATCACTTGCTTTGTAAACTTCAATAGTACCTAGAATAGTTTCTAACATATATTGCGGATTATTATTTGTAATTTCATAAATTCCAGGCCAAGAAGTTGGGTCAATTGAATCATTTTTATCATTTTCTGTAGCTAATAAATAATATATAGCATTATTAATCGACTCTGAATAATGAAAATTATAAGATTCTAATAATTGAAGAAATTTTTCTTCTTCCGTTGTACCTTTTATGGAAAAATACTTGTATAAAAAATAGTCGATTGAACTTGTATAATTTTGGGGAAAAAAATCATTTTTTATTTTTTAATATTTGATTAAAAATTGTGTGGCAATTGCTTCATTTTTTTCTTGAACAATTTTTTCTCGTTTTCTTGACTGCCTTATATAATCATCATATCGCACTAAATTTCTCATTTCATTTTTTGCAATTTATCACATTTATTTAATAATAAAACTTGAAAATTCAGGAAACTAATGTGCTTATTTTTTTCATTTGCTTATGGTATAATATAATTATCTTTTATAATATTACTTGTAATTTGGAGGTGACTATATGTTAATTGATAAATTAAAGTTAGAATTAGTAGAACAAAGAAAGAGCAAATTTAAAGGCAATATCTATCATTATTCGCAAGTTAATTTTGCTTACAATTCCAATAAAATTGAAGGTGGGAAATTAACAGAAGATGAAACAGAAGAAATTTTTGAAACTGATTCATTTATTCCCAAGAGTGAGGATACTATAAAGTTTGATGATTTAACAGAAATGAAAAATCATTTCAGGCTTTTTGATTATTGTCTTGATATTATAGATGAACCTTTAACAAAAGATATTATAATAAATATGAATAAGATTTTAAAGAGAAATACAACTGATGAAGAAAATCCAAGATATAATGTTGGAGGATTTAAAATTGTTCCTAATAAAATTGGATTAATTAATGTTATAAATACTTCCGCACCAGAGGATGTTGAAAAAGATTTAGATAATCTTTTAAAGGAATATCATAGCTTAAAGAGTGCTACAATAGAAGATATTATCGATTTTCACTTTCTATTTGAACGTATTCATCCTTTTGGAAATGGTAATGGTAGAGTTGGACGTATGATTATGTTTAAAGAATAACATTATGCCTTTTATTGTTCTTGATAGTGATAAACCTTTTTATATGAGAGGGTTAAAAAAATATAAGGAAGATAAAATGTTTTTAATTGACACAATAAAACATGAGCAAGATTTATATGAAAGCATTGTAAATGAAATGTTAAATTTTAAGTTAGATGATGAGTAATTACTCTTTTTTCTTTTGTTAATGAAATAGTTGGTATGTTCAATTTCATAAACTTCAGGCTAATCATCATAGTGAATTAAATTCCCCATTTTGTTTTTGCCTTTTGTCATATCACTTTTTATTTGACAATAAAACTTGAAAATTCGTTTAAAAAAAGATAAAAATTATGATAATATAGTAGATAAGTTAATTAGTTTTTAGGAAGTGAAAAAATGAAGAGTGTTTATATCCATATTCCTTTTTGTAAAAGTATTTGTTCCTATTGTGATTTTTGTAAAATGTTATATCATGGTCCTTGGGTAACAAAATATTTAAATGCTCTAGCTTTAGAAATTAAAGATAAATATGAAGGGGAAGAGTTAGAAACAATTTATATTGGTGGGGGGACACCTAGTGCTTTAAAAGAAAAAGAACTACGTTATTTACTTGATATCGTGGCAAGATTTAATGTTAGTCAAGATTTAGAGTATACTTTTGAATGTAATATTAATGATATTAATGAGACATTACTCTCTATTTTAAAAGAATATGGTGTTAACAGACTAAGTATAGGAATCGAATCTTTTGACGATGATAAACTACAGTTTATGGAAAGATATCATACTTATGAGGATGCTTCTCTAAAAATAAAATTATGTCGTAAGCTAGGTTTTGATAACATTAATCTAGATTTGATTTATGGTATTCCTGGTGAAACTTTAAAAGTTTTAAAGAAAGACATTGATTTAATCTTAAAGTTAGAGCCTGACCATATAAGTACATATAGTTTAATAGTAGAAGATAATACGAAAGTTGGTAATTCCAAGATGGCTCCAATTTCTGAAGATTTAGACGCCGAAATGTACGATTATATTGTTGAAAAGTTGGAAAGTAAAAAGTATCTTCGATATGAAATTAGTAATTTCGCTAAAAAAGGAAAAGAAAGTAGACATAACTTAAATTATTGGAATAATTTAGAATATTATGGTTTTGGTTTAGGTGCTTCTGGGTATATCGCTAGTGTTAGGTATGAAAATACCAGAAGTTTAACTGATTATTTAAATGGAAAGTATGTCTTAAAGCAAGAATTATTAACGAAAGAAGTAAGCATGGATAATGAACTAATGTTAGGTTTAAGAAAAACAAAAGGTATTAATTTACAAAACTTTTATGATAAATATGGTATTAATTTACAAGAAGTATATAACATCAAAGATTTACTTAAAAATAATGATTTAATCTATGAAAAAGGATATTTATATATTAATAAAGACGAACTATATATTATGAATGAGATACTAATTAAAATATTATAATTGCGAATATATTTAAAAGGGCTTTTTGGTCTTTTTTATTTGCCATTTTCTAAAAATAGTGTTAGTATATAAAGCTATAAAAAGATTTACATTTGATAATTGTCTATTTTGTGTAAAATAGAGTGTAAAATATAATTTGTTTGATTTACACATTTCTAATAAATGATACAATAATATTGAGGAGGAATTTCTAATGGAACAGTTATTATTAAATTTATATAATGATATTTCTGCTTTATCTTTTGTAGATATCTTATTTTTAATATTATTTGTAATATTAGTTATTTTAGTAATTAGTTTAATTAGTGTTTTGAAAAATAGTAATAGAAAAACAAAACAAGATGAAATTATAGAAATTCCTAAAATAGATGAAGCAACAACGACAGAGGAAGTAGTAAAAGAAAATATGGAAAAAAAGACTAATAGTGATGAACTTGATTTATCAAGTATTACTAAAGAATTAGAAAATATTCGTGAGTCTAATGTCAAATTAACTCCTTATGAAGAAGAACAAGAAGAAAAAGCTATTATCAGTTATGATGAACTTTTAAAAACCAAAAGTGATTTAAAGATTAATTATCAAGAAGAAGAAACTCTAGATAATGTATTAGTAAAAAAGGTGGATATGGAAAATATGACAAGTGAATTAGATATGAGTGAAGTAAGAGAACAAATAAAGAAGAAAGAAGAAGAAACTAATAAAGCACCAGTAGTAATAAGTTATGAAAAAGAAGAAGCTTTTTTAGAGAGCTTAAAAAAATTACAACAAATGCTTAATAGTTAAATACTGTTAAGTTTTTTTAACGGATTGAGGGATATTATGACATTTAAGATAATAACATTAGGATGTAAAGTTAATCTGTATGAAAGTGAAATTATGCAAGAAAAATTGCTTAATAATGGTTTTACTTTAAAAAATGATGGGACAAGCGATATTATAATTATTAATACTTGTTCTGTTACCAATGTTGCTGATAACAAATCAAAAAAGATTATTAGAAGTGCAAGACGTGATAATAAAGAGACTATAATTGTGGCATGTGGATGTATGACCCAAAATAAGCAAGAACTAATTAAAGAACTAGGTATTGATATATTAATTGGAAATAAAGATAAGAGTAAGATTGTAAAACTTATTGAGGAATATTTAAATAATAAAGAGCCAATCATAAGATTTTATAATGCTAAAAGATTAGAATTTGAAGATATGCAAGTAGATAAATTCAAGTCTCACACAAGAGCTTTTATGAAAATTCAAGATGGCTGTAACAACTATTGTACTTATTGTATTATTCCTTATGTAAGAGGAAGTATTAGAAGTAAAGATTTTGATAGTGCGATAGAAGAAACTAAAATGTTAACAAAAAACGGCCATAAAGAAATTGTTTTAACTGGTATTAATACGGGTGCTTATGGGAGAGAATTTGGGAAAGATTTGGTTGATTTAATTAATGAAATGTCTAAAATAGAAGGTTTAGAAAGAGTTAGAATATCTTCAATCGAGATTACAGAAATCAATGATAAGTTTTTACATATGTTAAAAACTAATGATAAAGTTTGTAATCACTTACATATCCCACTTCAAAGTGGTAGTGAAAGAATTTTAAAACTGATGGGAAGAAAATATACAAAAGAAGATTACTTAAAAACAATAAATAAAATTAGAGAAATAAGAAAAGATATTAATATTACTACAGATGTAATTGTTGGTTTTCCTAGTGAAACAGAAAGTGATTTTAAGGAGTGCTTAGAATTTTGTGAATTATTAGAATTTGGTAAAATCCATGTTTTCCCTTATTCGAAAAGAGAAGGAACAAAGGCCGCGGAAATGCAAGAACAACTAGATAATGGACTTAAAAAAGAACGAGCAAGAACTTTAATAGCTTTGAGTGATAAAATGGAAGAAGAATATAATAAGATATTTATAAATCAGAAACTTTCTGTCTTAATTGAGACTAATAAAGATGGAATAAGTACAGGATTAACTAGTAATTATTTAAAAGTCATAGTTAATGATGAGTTAGAGGTTAATAAAAATTATGATGTTTTACTTAAAGAAGCAAAGAAGGATTTTGTTAGAGGTTTTGTTAAAGAGTAAATTTATTATTGTAATGAATATAAAACATGTATCTTCTTCGTATTTATGCCTTTTAAAAAAAGTATAAAGTTTTTAAAACGTAAATATTATTTTCCTTTGTTGCACACGTTAGGAAAATAATATATAATTATGTTAGGTGATTAGATGATTATAGATATAAATACGATGTTTAATTATCAAATAGTTAATAATGGTTCTTTATTAGTTGGAATGCTTCATTCATATCGAGCAGATATGATATCTAAAGAATACCTAAGACAAGGATTAACCCTTTATAGAAAGAATAAAATGGTTTCAACAATTATTAAAGCTGTTTTAGTTGAGGAATAATTATGAGAGAAGAAAATGATAAATATATAATTAAAGAAAATAGTGATGGCAGTACTCTAATTACCATTAAAGACATTGATGGTATAGAACATCATTGCAATTTATTCTATAATAGAGAAAAAAATTTTAAGCAAAAACTCAATATTTTTAAAACAAAAATGGCAAGTAGTACAATGATTAGTTCTTTATTAACAGCTATTGTATTGTCATGTGTTTCTGTGTCTGTTGATAAAACAAAGGATTACATGAAAGAATTAAATGCTAAAAAGATCGAAGATGAAAAAACAAAAAGCAGTTTAGAATTTAATATCAATAGTGCCGACAAAGTTGTTGTTAAAAAGTTTTTTGACGAAGCTTTAACTGATTTAGAAACGATTAAAGATAATAATAGAGAAACTATAAATACTTATAATACGATCCATAGTAAATTAATTTTACTAGAAAAAGAAAATGATTATCTAACATACATTATTGAAGGCTCAAAATTATTTAGTGAAGCAAACATCTATTTTGGTGTTGGTAAATATGAAAAGTATTTAAATGCTAAAAGTATTGATGGTGAAGTTTATTTTCCCTTAGAATCAGCAATTCCTAACTATATGGAGGAAGATCTTGTGGGAAATATTATAATAACTTATTTACCTAATGATTTGACTCCTTATATTAGTGCAAATGAATTAGAAGAATTTAAGAAATCAAAAGAAATTAAGAATTATATTAATAAACTATAGCGAAAAAATATTCGCTTTTTTTCTTGGCTGTGTTATAATTGGGTTGGTGATGTACATGAATTTCATAAAAGGAAAAATTAGACATCTAATATTTGAGGGAGAAAACGGTTATAAAGTCGGTCTTTTTCGTATTAAAGAAACTGATAATGAGGAGTTAAAAGATTATGTCAATAAAACGATTACTTTTGTTGGTTATTTTGCTAATTTAAATTTAGATGATAATTATATTTTTAATGGTAATATGATAATAAACACGAAATTTGGTGAGCAATACCAAGTTTCTTCTTACGAAAGATTGGAGCCAGAAGGACGTGATGCTGTTATTGAATTTCTAAGTAGTCCTTTAATTAAAGGCTGTGGGGAAAAAACAGCAGAAAATATCGTTGCAACTTTAGGAGAAAATGCCCTAACAATTATTAAAGAAAATTACTTAGAACTTTTAAAAGTGCCAAAAATAAACGAAGTAAAAGCAAAAAGAATTTATGATTCATTAATTAAATATGAAAGCACAGATATAATAATAGTCAAGCTAAAAGAGGCAGGTTTCACGATTAATGAAGCTTTAACAATTTTAAACAGTTATGGAGAAAAATCGTTAGAGGTATTTGAAAAAAATCCCTATAATTTTGTTGATATTATTGATTTTGGTAAAATAGATAAAATATATTTAAATTATAATGCTAGAGATACAAAACAACGAGTTTTAGCTTGTATAGTAGAATCTTTTAAAGAGCTAGGCTTTGCATTAGGAGATATTTACTTTTATATTGATGAATTATTAGATTACTTAAAAACAAAATTTTCTCTAATTATAGCAAAAGAAATATGTGAAGAATATTTAAATGAACTTTGTATCGATAATATTATTATTTTAGAGCAAAATAGATATTATTTAAAAGAGTTTTATGATTATGAAAAAGATATTGCAAGAAATCTTAATATAATTAATAGTTTAGGAGAAACAAGAGTCAAAGACTTTGAAAAAATGATTAATGATTTAGAAATGCGTCTAGATGTTAAATACAATGAAGAACAAAAAAAAGCTATTAAAGGAGCTTTAGAAAATAGAATAAGTATTATAACAGGTGGTCCAGGAACTGGAAAAACAACCATAATTAATGCTATTGTGAAACTTTATATTAAAATAAATAACTTAAGTCCGCATGATGTAGTTAGTGATATCGCTTTACTTGCCCCAACAGGAAGAGCTAGTAAAAAGATGAGTGAAAGTACAGGGCTTGGAGCAATGACTATTCATCGTTACTTGAAATGGAATAAGGAAAAAAATGAATTTCAAATAAATGAGTTTAATAAAAATTCTCAAAAACTAATTATTGTTGACGAAACTAGTATGATTGATACATATCTTTTTTCTAGTTTATTAAAAGGAATTAAACATAATGTAAAACTTATTTTTGTTGGTGATGCTAATCAATTACCTTCAGTTGGAGCTGGTCTTATTTTAAATGATTTAATAGATTCAGAATTTTTTAGTCATTATCCTTTATCACATATTTATCGTCAAAGTGATAATTCTTATATTCCCATTTTAGCTAAAGAGATTAAAGATTGTGAATTATCTAGTTCATTTGTAACCCAAAAAGATGATTATAATTTTTTACCAGCTAAAGGAAGCAATATTAAAGAAATGATTCGTAAAATTTGTTCCATGAGCATTGCTAAAGGACTAGATGAACAAAGTATTCAAATTCTTGCTCCGATGTATAAAGGGGAAAATGGAATTGATAATTTAAATATAATTTTACAAGAATTATTTAATCCGAAAAGTATAGATAAAAAAGAAATGAAAGTAGGGGAAATTATTTATCGGGTTAATGATAAAGTATTGCAATTAACTAATTCACCTGAAAATAATGTTTATAATGGTGATATTGGGTATATTAAAGAAATTAAAACAGTTATGGAACCTCGTAAAAAAGATATTTTTATAATTGATTTTGATGGTAATAAAGTCGAGTATGCAAGAGAAGATTTAATTATGATAAGACATGCTTATGCAATATCAATTCATAAAAGTCAAGGTTCTGAGTTTCCTCATGTTATAATGCCGATAAGTCGCGGTTACTATAAGATGTTATACAATAAATTAATCTATACAGGAGTATCCCGTGCTAAGAAAAGTTTGGTAATTATTGGAGAGCCTGAAAGTTTTATTATGGCCGTTAAAAATAATTATAGTAAAGAGCGAAAAACAACACTTAAAGACAGAATAATTAATAATTAAAAGTTTAATACATAATATTATAATAAAGGTCCATACTACTACTAGGTGGTGGTAAGATGAAAAAAGGTATATGTCTTTGTGCAATGACTACAGCTTTAATAGCTATTCATGCCATAATGATTAAAAGAGCAATTTATCTAGAACAAGCATGTGGTGTTTTAAGAAAATGTGAAACTTATGATTGTTGACCTTTAATGGTCTTTTTTTAGGAGATACTAATGAAAAAAATTAATTATGAATTATTAAATGATATTATGTTTTTTTTGAAAAAAATACTGAAGTTAGTATACATATCTATTATAGCAATTATTGCCTTTTTGATTGTTAAAGTTTTTAAAGAAGCCAAAATAATGTCTTTTATTGGAACAATTTTTACAATTCTTTTACCATTATTTATTGGTTTTGCTATTACATGGGTGTTAAATCCTTTAGTAGATAAATTAGAAGATAAAGGCTTAAATAGATGTCTAAGTAGTATCATTGTTTTTGTATCTTTTGTTTTAATTCTAGCTATAATTTTAGTATTAATAATACCTATTTTGTATCACCAAATAATAGATTTTACAGATAATATTCCTGATTTAATTACTACGTTAGAAAATTTACTTAATGGAGTAGATGTTCATAAATATTTAGAACCTATTGTTGATGATATGCCTAATATGTTTATTAGTAGTATTAAAACAATCATTTCTTGGGCGGGTATTGTTGGACTAAGTTTAATTTTTGCTCTATATTTGTTAATCGATTACCACAAGATAAACGCTTGCATTAAAAGAATATTAAAAAAAGAAGAATATTCTAAACTTTTAATTGGTATTAATAAAGAAGTAAGAAAATGTGTTAATGGAACGATTTTAGTAGCTACGATTGTTTTTATCTTAGATACAATTTTCTTTGCTATTTTTAAATTGCCAAGTTCGCTTCTTTTTGGTTTATTTTGTGGCTTGACTGACCTTATTCCTTATATTGGGCCATATATTGGTGGAGCTTTAGCTGTTTTAGTTGGTTTTAGTGAATCAAGATTTTTAGGTATTGTAACTTTAATAATTGTTGTAGTTGTGCAACTTTTAGAAAATTTAGTTTTACAGCCATATGTTATGAGTAAAGCTATTAAATTACACCCAGTAACGATAATTTTAGCCCTAACTATAGCTAGCAGCTTATTTGGAATTGTCGGCATGATTATAGCAACACCTTTGCTTGCTATGTTAAAAGTGATATATACTTTTATTAGAAAAGAAAAATTCGGTAATTAAAATTGTCATTTCTGTTAAATATGACTTACAGAAGTAAAAAAATTATAGATATTTGTTTTAAAATTGTAGATATCCTACAATTTTTCTTTTGAAAAGTGTGATATAATTTTAGTGGTGAGGTTAATGAAGCTAGGAGTTAGAAATTTAATTATCAATTTAATGCCAATTTTATTTTTCTATCTAGAAATAATAGTTCTAGGATTGCCTAAATATTCATTATTTTTATTAATAATAAATTTTATCTTAGTAATTATTACTTCCATCTTTTTAGAAAAATTTAATAATGGTTTTACTTTTGTAAAAGAACAATTATTAATAGATGTAATGAGTGTTTTTATTAATTTTTTCTTAGTATCGGGGATATATATTTATTTACATGGTAATGGAACATTAGTTAGTTATAGTAATTCTTTAATATTCTTATTAATAAATACAGTCAATATTTGGAATTATTTATTAAGAATGACAGATAATAATTCACTTTTGAATATTAGAAAAAAAACAAGTATATTTATAATTATAATAAATATAATAATTAGTTTAATAACTATATACATACCATTTTTTAATAAATTATTTAATACTACTACTTTATATTTAAAAGAAATAATTGTAATATTAATACTAAGTTATATATTTATTTGTTGGTATGATATTATAAAAATAGTAAGGAGAAAAAAGTATGAGTAAAAAGAAATTGAAAGCCAAAAAGATTAATATTATTTTAGCATTTCTATGCTTTCTATTAGCTATTGCTTTTATTTTAATAAGTGCGATAAATTACAAAAAAGAAAGAGATATTTTTGATAATTCTATTAAAATAGATGGTTATATATTTGGCGTTAGAAAAAAATCAAAAGATACTTATGCTTTTGAATATAAATATGTTGTTAATAATGAAATATATAAAACATATTTAAGTAGTTATAAAACAGATAAAGAATTAAAGGATTATGATTTATTTACTGTCTATTATGAAAAAGATAATCCTGAAAATAATGTAATTAGTGAACCAAAAATAACTAAAGTAATTATAGCAATTCCTTTTTCCTTAATTTTATTTATTTTAGGTATTTTGAATTTAAGAAGAAAAAAAGTTATAATTGAAAGAAAGAGGTGAAGACTTATGGATGATATGTTATATTTAAAAAGTATTTGTGAAGACTTGTCCTTTGGTTCACTTTTAGAAGTTCCAGATAGGATTAAAAAGGCTTTAGAATATAAAGTTTATAAAATAGTAACAGAACAAGGATGTTTTTCTATTAAAATTTTTAATAAAGAATTTGTTAGTGATGAAAAAGATATAGATAGGATTAAAACAACACTTACTTTAGAAGAACAATTAAAAGAACATAATATAGATATTTTTGTAGCTAATTCGTACAATGGAGAAAAACTCCAAAAAAGTAGTGATAGATATTTTTTAGTTTATGATTTTACTACAGGAAAAGTAATCGAATCACATAATGTTTTATTAGAACAATGTCGTGTTATTGGTTCATTATTATCTAAAATTCATAATGTTTACTACAAAGAAAGAGAAAAAGTAACGCTTCCTTATATGCATATCAGATGGCGAAAATACTTGCGTCTTGCTGAACATAAAGGAAGTGCTCTTAGCAAAATATTAAGTGAAAATATTAAAAAATTAGAAATCATTACCGAAAATTGTAATAATTCTTTAAATCACTTACCAAATATTGAAACAATATGTCATAATAATTTAACTTGTAATAATGTATTATGGACTCTAAATAGTGCTAAAATAAATGGGAACGAAGATTTAAAATATGGTAATCCCTATATTGATTTATTAAAAACAGCTTTATATTGGGCGGGAGCTAAAGAGTATAATATTAATTACAATTTATTTAATTATTTTATAAAAGAATATTACAAAGATAAAGTAAGACCAAAACTTGATTGGAGTATTGTCTATTCTGTAATGTATAAAGATATGTTAAAAGGGTTAGAAAGATATATTAAAATGGCTTTAATGATTGATAATAACAAAGAGAAAAATAAAGAAAAAGGAGAAGAATTAGCTGAAAAGTTAATTAAAGAAATTATTTACTACAACACTATCAAAGATGAAATTATTTCTAGATTAAATTAATTTTTGAATAAAATAACTCTTTTTGAAACAACATTGTTTTGAAAGGAGTTTTTAAATGAGTAGATATAAGGTAGATATTACAGGAATTAATACTAGTGAATTAGAAGCGTTGAAAAATGCTGAGATGTTAGAATTATTTTTAGAATATCAAAAAACAGGAAAGAAAGAGATTAAAGATAAGATAGTAGAAGGTAATTTCTTACTTGTTTTAAATATTTTAAAAAACTTTGGAAGTAGTCGTTTTAATATGGATGATTTATTTCAAGTAGGGTGTATAGGGCTTGTGAAAGCTGTTGATAATTTTGATTTATCATATGGAGTAATGTTTAGTACTTATGCTGTTCCTTTGATAGTGGGAGAGATTAAAAGATATACAAGAGATGATACTCCGATGAGGGTTAGTCGTGGAACTAAAGATTTAGCATTTCAAATAATTGGGTTTAAAGAACAATTTATAAGAAGAGAAGGTAGGGAACCGAAAGGAAATGAAATAGCTCTTGCCTTAGGAATCCCTGAATATAAAATTGCTTATGCCCTTGATGCTTTAAAAGACCCTATGTCAATATTTGAGCCAATTTATAATGATGGTGGAGATACAATCTATTTAAAAGACCAAGTAGCAGATAAAAAAGAAAAAGATTCAGATAAAGATATGTTAATTGCTCTTCATAAAGCTCTAGATTCCATAAAACAAAGAGAAAAAGATATCTTATTAGAAAGATATATTGTTGGTAAAACTCAAATGGAACTAGCTGATAACTTAGGAATTTCCCAAGCTCAAGTATCAAGAATTGAAAAATCAGCTATTAATCATGTCCAAAGACTAATAAAATAGACATATACTTAAATAGGTGAAGAGTATGTTTTTATCAGAATTACAAACTAAAGACATTATTAGTATTAAAGATGGCAGAAAAATTGGTAAAATTATTGATGTGAAAATAGATGAACAAGGAAAAATACTATATTTTGTTATCGAACAAAAAAGAGGAATAAAAAATTTTATGTCCTCTTTAAATGAGTCTAATATTGAATTTAATTATATTGAGAAAATAGGTAGTGATGTAATCCTTGTTAATTTATGATATAATAAACTAGTCAAGGTGATAAAAATGAATCGAAAAATATTTATAATTGCTATAATAGCTTTATTAATTGACCAAATAAGTAAAATATTAATAGGATTATATTTTAATCTTAATAAAAGTATAGTTATTATAAAAAACTTTTTTAGTATAACACTAGTTCACAATACAGGAGCAGCTTGGAGCATTTTACAAAATAAGAATATTTTTATATTAATTTTTAGTATTGTTGCTTTAATAATAATTTATCGTTTTATGTTTCTTTTTAAAACTAACAAGCGAAATAATTTTGCTTTTGGACTTTTAGTTGGAGGTATTTTTGGTAATCTGTTAGATAGAATCATCTATGGATATGTAAGAGATTTCTTTGACTTTACTATATTTTCATATGATTATCCAGTATTCAATATTGCTGATATCTTTATTGTGATTGGAGTTATACTTTTAATTATAGCGATTATAAAAGGAGAAGATAGTAGTGCAAATAGTAGTAGAAGAAGAAAACACACGAATTGATAAGTATTTAGCAAGTAATACGGACTATTCAAGGAGCCTAATAGAGAAGATGTTAGCAGATAAAGCTATTTTACTTAATGGGAAAAGTGCTAAACCTAGTACAAAAGTTAAGTTAAATGATGTCATAGATTTACAAGCTGATTATGTCAAAGATATAAATGTTAAACCAAGTAAGATGCACTTAAATATTGTTTATGAAGATAATGATATTATGGTTATTAATAAACCTAGTGGTGTCGTTGTTCACCCAGGTAATGGAAATAAGGATAATACTTTAGTTAATGGTCTTATGTATTATACATCTAATTTAAGTGATACCAATGGGGAAGAACGTCCTGGAATAGTGCACCGAATTGATAAAGATACTTCTGGTCTTCTTTTAGTAGCTAAAACAAATATTGCTCACGAAATATTAGCTGATAAATTTAAAAATAAAGAAGTTAAAAGAGAATATCTTGCTTTAATAAAAGGCGGTTTTCCTCATAATAGTGCCACTATTGATGCCCCAATTGGAAGAGATAAAATTGATAGAAAAAGAATGACTGTCACAAGTGAAAACTCGAAGAATGCTGTTACCCATTTAAAGGTAATAAAACGCTATAAAAAATATACTTTAGTTAGTTTGATACTAGATACAGGAAGAACACACCAAATAAGAGTTCATATGAAATATATTGGGTATCCCGTATATAACGACCCAGTGTATACTAATGATGTAACAACTCCTTTTGGACAATTCTTACATTCCTATAAAATGGACTTTAAACACCCAATAACTAAGGAAGAAATGCATTTTGAGTGTCCACTACCAAAAGAATTTAAAACATTTATCGACTCGTTAGAGCAAGATTAAATATTATACAAAAAATATAGAAAATATAAATTAAATATGGTAAGGATAAAATTTTATACTTATTATAATTTAGTTTAATTTCATAAACCAAAAAAATAGTATTTATTAAAAGTAAGAAAATACTTACTAAAGATAAAGTGATATCTTTGTATATCACAAGAAAAATCAAAAAACTGAAAGAGAGTATAAAATTCGATAAAACAAAATAGAGAAAATCTTTTTTATAGTTGTTTTTGTAAATAGAATGACAAAATAAAATAGTAATAAATGACAAAGTTACAATATATAGAATATACAAATAAATCACTCCTTTAAAATAACTTTATGTTCTACTTTGTTTTTTATGCAATTTCAGTTATAATATAAAAAGGAGGCATTGAAATGGGCACAATTGTTATGAATAAAAATGATGATATTATTATGAGATTAGTCCATTATTTTATTACCGAATGTGATTATTCTCCTGTTGTTGTTAATGGTATTAAAGATGAAATATGGTTAGAGAATAATGAAGGACCTTATAAAATTATTCGAATTAATTCTAATCATATCCATAACAATGAACAATTAAGAATTGATATGTATAAAACATTTAATATTATGAAACAAATTAAAAAGCAGACATTTTCTTTATCGATGAATGTGTTAAATATCTTTTTAGATGTCGGAGAATCTGTTACTTTAAAAGAAACAAAGAATATGGATAATATTAAACTTAAAACTTTAAAGGATTTAGAAAATAGTTCTATCGAGAAGAGTTTTCCAAGTATTAAAGATAAAATGCTTGTTAATTTAGAAGGAATTGATTTAATAATTAATGTTACCAAAGACATAAATCAGAAAACAGAGAAACGAAATAAGAGTTATGAAAGAACTTTTAAGCCAAAGAAAATTGTGGTTACTAATATTTTAATTGGTATTTGTATTGTAATGTTTTTCCTTACTTTATTACATGGAAAAGGTGCTATTACGAATCATGCACTATACTATTTTGGAGCTAACTTTGCCCCTGCTATAAGAGAAAATGTTCTTAATATTTATCGCTTTGTAACAGCAACATTTTTACATGGTTCAATACTCCATTTATTATGTAACATGTATGCCTTATTTATTTTAGGTACCCAAGTTGAAACATTTTTAGGAAAAAAGAAATTTACAATTATTTATTTAATTAGTGCTATTACTGGTAGTTTATTATCTTTTGTCTTTACGAATAGTTTATCTGTTGGAGCATCAGGTGCCATCTTTGGTCTTATGGGTAGTTTATTATACTTTGGCTATCATTATCGATTATATATTGGTAGTGCGATAAAAAACCAAATAGTTCCTCTTATTATTCTTAATTTATTTTTAGGATTTACATTTAGTAATATTGATAATGCTGCTCATATCGGAGGATTAGTTGGCGGTTATTTAGCAACAATGCTTGTGGGAGTAAATGAGAAAAGTACAAAGAATGAAAAAATTAATGCTTGTATTGTTCTTGCTATTTTATGGGGATTTTTATTTTATGTCGGAATGTATTTAAGATGATGATTCATCTTTTTTAATTTAATGAAATTATAGGCGAAAAAGAAGTTTCTAAAAATTTAATAAAGTAAAATAGTGTAAAAAAACTTTATATCATTTAGATTTTTAATAATAAGACATATAGCTAAAAAAATAATATCAATTTGCATATTATAGATTTTTATGGTATAGTATTGCGAAATTGGGGGATTGGTTAAATTTATGGAGAAGGTTTATTATTTTATTATAAAAAAAATTGCTGCTTCTAGAATATCTGTTTATAATGCCTTAAAAGACACTAAAGAAGAATATCACTATCAAGAATTTGCTAAATATTTTCAAAATTTGTTAACTCCAAATGATATTTCTAATCAAATTTCTTTGAAAGCGATGTTTGAAAATGAAACTAAAGATTGTTCTTTAGAAGAATTTGCTGACAAGTTTCTATCGCTCTATGAAACTTTAAATAACAAAAAATATGTTAAGAGTTTAAAATTAGAAGGTAATTCTTTAAAAGTAGAATGTTATGATTTGGATGATATTAGTGATTATTACAAAATAGTAATTTCTTATGAGTTGTTAGAAGACGAAAAATTTAAAGATATTTTAATTTCAATTATTAAAGCATTTGAAACTAATAAGGATTTATTAGCTAAAGAAATAGAAGCGATTAAAAAACAAGAAGAAAATAAAAAAGTATTTAAAAATAGCGTTATTACTTATCTAAATGAAAAAAAGAATTTTACTATTACACAAGAAGAAGCTATAATCCTAGAAGAGATTATTCATAATAATTTAATTACTTGTTGTCAAGAATTTGATAAAGAGTATCGATCATTACATCCTTTGAAACTAATATCTATAATGGGTGTTTCTTTGACTATTAGTTTAATATTGGCAGGAAAAATATTAAAAGCTCCTAATAACTTCTTTGATATCTTTAGTTATTTTGTTTCCTATATTGGAGGTGTTTATATAGGAAATAAGATATGGCTCAAAACATCTTCTGAAAAACTTTTAGAATTTCAAAATGATTTAGAAGAGAAATATCATATTTCTTATGATTATATACAAAGAAGAACTGTTTTAAATAATATAATGTCTTTTTACGATCCTTTTACAAAATGTCTTAAAAGTATACTAGAACTTGCTTATAGTAAAACAACAACTCCTTTAGAAGATGAAATAAATGGGTTAAAATCTTTGTTAAATGAGTATCAAGAAAGAGATAACAATGGTTTAGATAAAATCTATTTTATTACTCAAATACTCTCAATTAAAAAACAAATACTTTTAAAAGAAAGTACAATAGATCAAAAATATTTATCTTTCTTTGATGAAATTAAATTTACAGAACAATTAATTAAATATATAACAGAAACAAATTCTATGCAAGATGATATTATAACTGATTATCTTTTAAAAATTAAAGAATGTACTTCGAATAAAAACTATATTTATGCTGTTAATTACCAAATGGGATTAGTTGAATATTTATATGAAAATAGTAAGAAACAAGAAGTTAATATAATAGATTCTTGTGAAATTGAAAATGCTGTTAATATAGTATTAGGGAAAGTTTGATGAAAATGAAATTAGTAAGTATAATAATTCCTGTTTATAATAGGGAGAAAATGGTTGTCGAAGCAATTAATAGTTGTTTAAAACAAGACTATCAAAATATTGAAATAATTGTGATAAATGATGGCTCAACAGATAAAACGAAAGAAAATGTGGAAATCATGCAAGAACAATATCAAAATATTTCGCTAATTAATCAAGAAAATCAAGGTGTTACAAAAGCAAGAATGGAGGGATTAAAACATGCTAATGGAGAATATGTAGTATTTCTAGATAGTGATGACTTAATAAATAAAAATTATGTTTCTTCCTTAGTAAGTACTTTAGAAGAAACAAAAACACCTGTAGCATTAGCTAGAAGATATCAAATAATGGGACCATTACATCTTTTATACAATAAATATCCTAGTTTTATGGATTTATTAGAAGCCAAACATTATTTACCAACATTTTGGGTAGGAGTAAATAGTAAAATTTATGAAAGAAAGAGTTTAGAGTTGTTAGATTTTGGATTAAAAGCCAACGAAGATTTAGCTTTTAATTACTATGATTTAGCTAAGAAAAGATATGTTGGTTGTAATAATAAAGCAATTTATACACAAAGAGCTGCTAAAAATAGTTTGGCTAAAGATTTAATTTTTGGCAATTTAGATCACATAGATAATACGATAAATCCATTAGAAATAGAATACAATCTATTTAATGAAAATGATATGTTAAAGGAATATAACGAAGAATTAGAAACAGTTTTTATCAAAAATATTTTTGAAAGAATTTTTAATATTTGGATATCCAAATATCCAAAAGAGAAAAAAGAAGAGTTAATAATTTGTCTTCTCAAATATTTGAATTTTCATTTTCCTAATTGGTTAATGAATAATGCTTATTTAACAAATTTTAAAGGCTTTCCTCTTGACTATAAATTTTATGAAAATTTATCCGCTTTTTTAATAAGAAATATTTCTACAAATGAAGTAAGTGGCTGTGAAGAAACAATTAATGATTTCAATAACATTTTAAGAAAATAACTTTTAAAAGAGAACTTATCTCTTTTTTTCTTTTAATTTCTTCTAATTAATGTTAAAATAAAATTGTACCAAAGAGGTGTATATATGTTAGATAAAACAAGTCTATTTGATGTAAATGAGTTTAAAGTTGCTGATATTACACAAACACTTAATGAAGTCTATGAAGCATTACAAGAGAAAGGGTATAATCCGATTAATCAAATGGTCGGTTACTTAATTAGTGGCGACCCAGGATATATTTCTAGTCATAAGGGAGCAAGAAGTAAAATACTTTCTTTAGAACGTAGTGAAATAGTATCTGTTCTTTTAAAGGATTATTTAAAAGATAAATGAGATATTTAGGACTTGATTTAGGTACAAAAACTTTAGGAATTGCAATAAGTGATAAAACTAATACTATTGCAACGTTTTATAAGGTTCTAAAATATAATGAAGATATGATGGAGTTAATTTTACCATTAAAAGAAATTATTTTAGAAGAAAAAATTACGGAAGTAGCTTTAGGATTACCTAAAAACATGGATAATTCTTGTGGCTTTGCCGTCGAACGTTCCCTAAAGTTTAAAAAAATTTTTGAAGAAAATATTATTGGGGTAAAAGTGAATTTGGTTGATGAGCGACTTACTACTGTCGAAGCTACTAATTATTTATTAGAGCAAGATGTAAGTAGAAAAAAGAGAAAAAAAATAGTTGATGGGGTTGCTGCAAGTATAATCCTTGATACTTTTTTAAAAATGAAAGGTGATTAATTATGCAAGAAAAGAATACCAAAGGGATTTTTACAATTGTCAATGATGAAGGAAAAGAAATTGAATGTGAAGTATTATTTACATTTGATTCTGATGAAACAAAAAAAAGTTATATAGTTTATACTGATAACACGAAAGATGAAGTAGGTAATATTAAAGTTTATGCTTCTGTTTTCGACCCTACTGGAGCAAGTAGTGCCCTACTTCCTGTTGAAACAGAAAAAGAGTGGTTAGTAATTGAAAATATTTTAGCTTCGATTCAAGAACAAAATGGTGGGGCTGAAGGTAAATAAAATGAACAAGAAAATTATTATCCTCTTAATATTAGGCGTTATGGCTGTTATTCTAGGTGGTATAATGTTTTATTATGAGTATTCCCTAGGAGCAGTTAGCGATGATGAAACATCAGTGATTGTTGAGATTAAAGAAGGAACTAATGGCAAAGAAATAATAGATAAGTTATACGAAGCTAATTTAATTAAAAATAAATATACTGTTTATTTCTATTACAAAATGAAAGGTAATCTTAATTTACAAGCAGGAAACTATATGTTAAATAGAACAATGGATGTTGAAAATATTTTTCAAAAAATTAGTAGTGGTGACACAATCAATGAGGTGGTCCAAATTACTTTTAAAGAAGGAAAATGGGTTCCTAAATATGTATCTTTAATAAGTGAAGGTTTTGGCTACCAAGAAAGTGAAATTTATGGTATAATATCCGATATAGCTTATTTAAAAGAACTAATTGATAAGTATTGGTTTTTAACGGAAGATATTTTAAATGAAAGTATTTATTATCCTTTAGAAGGATATTTATATCCAGATACTTATATTTTTAGTAAAGAAGCTACTATAAAAGAAATAATTGAAAAAATACTTGATAATACTAATACAAAATTAGAACCATATAAAGCTTTACTAACTAGTAGTGATAAGTATAGCATTCATGAATATATGACAATGGCTTCAATTATTGAATTAGAAGCAAACAAAGAAGAAGATCGAAAAAAAGTTAGTCAAGTCCTTTATAAAAGACTTGATAGTAATGATACTTTAGGAAGTGATGTTACAACTTACTATGGAGCTAAAAAAAGTATGAGTGAAGAATTATCTTGGAACGAGCTTACTACATCTACTCCTTATAATACCAGAGTTACTGATGGAAGTATGAATGGTAAATTACCTGTTGGGCCAATTACTAATCCCACAGTAAGTAGTATTGATGCTTCACTAAATAAAGCTGATACTGACTATTATTACTTCATTGCTAATGTTTGTACTGGAGAAGTATTCTTTACTAGCACAATTGAAGAACATATTGCTAAAGGAAAAGAATTATCTAGTATTTGTGAATTAAATTAAAAGAAGGCGAGAGTTATGAAAGAAAAAATATTAGAAATGGAAAAATATGCGAAAGATTATAATGTACCGATTATTGAAAAAGCTTCCATTTCATATATAATGCAATTTATTAAAGAAAATAATATCAAAAATATTTTAGAAATAGGTAGTGCTATTGGTTATTCTTCTATTTTAATGGCTTCAGCTTCCGAAGACGTCAAAGTAACAACGATTGAAAGAGATCAAAATAGATACATGGAATGTTTAAAAAATGTTAAAGCTTGTGAACTCGAAAAAAGAATAAATGTTGTTTGTCAAGATGCTTTAGAACTTAATTTAGCAGATGTTTCTTATGATTTAATTTTTATTGATGCGGCTAAAGGGCAATATACAAAATTCTTTGAAAAATATAAACATTTTTTGACTGATCGAGGAGTTATCATTAGTGATAATATTAAATTTCATGGTCATGTAGCTAATAAAGATAAAATAGCTAGCAAAAATTTAAAACAATTAGTAGGAAAATTAGAAAACTACATTGAATTTTTGAAAAATAATGAAGAATTTGAAACAACATTTTTAGATGTTGGAGATGGCTTATCAGTAAGTGTTTTAAAAGATGGAAAATAAATTTTTAGTTAACATTAGAAAAATAGAAGAAATAGAAGAATATAAGAAAGTAGGAATAACTACTTTCCTTTTTCCGCTTAACTCTTTTTGTGTGGGATATGATGGTGAGTTTTCTTTAAAAGAAATAGAAGATATTATAGAAGCCAACAAATATCTTTTAATTAATCGAGTCTTAGATTGTGAAGCTGTTGATTCGTTATATAAAATCTTAAGAGATGTTAAAAATATTAAAGGAATAATCTTTGAAGATATTGCGGTTTATAATATAACTAAAAAACTAAATTTAAATGTTGAACTTATCTATTTTCCTAATCATTTTAATACTAATGTTAGTACTGTAAATTTCTTTTTAGAACGTGTTGATAGTGTCTTTATTGCTAATGAACTTACGAAAGATGAAATTAATTATATTACAGAAAAGGCAAATAAAGAAGTAGTAGTACAAGTTTTTGGATATAACCAGACGATGTACTCAAGAAGAAAGCTTTTGACTAATTTTAGTAGGGAGTTTCTTCTTCCTTTACATAATCCAAACACTTTAATAGAAAAAGTAAGCAAAATAAGTTTTAAAGCGATAGAAAACGAGTATGGAACCGTTTTATATAGTGGTAAAATCTTTGATGGTTTAGAACTTTTAACTTTATCAAATGTCAAGTATTTTTATATTAATACGACATTTATTTCTTTAGAAGATGTAATTAATACTATTAAGAAAGTAAAAACTGAATTAAATACTGATAAAGGTTTTTTAGAAAAAGAAACAATCTATAAGTTAAAGGAGGTGGCTAAATGAATTGGGTAGAACTCCTATCTCCTGCTGGCGACTTAGAAAGATTAAAAATAGCCTTGTTATATGGGGCTGATGCTGTTTATGTTGGAGGTAAAGACTTTAGTTTACGGGCTAATGCCTTAAATTTTAGTTTAGAAGACTTGCGTGTGGCGACTAATTATACTCATAGTTTAAAGAAAAAAATTTTTGTAACAGTTAATATTGTTTTTCATGACAAAGATATTAAGGGCTTAGAAGATTATTTAGGCGAACTAGATAAAATAGGTATTGATGCGATTATTGCTAGTGACGCTATTGTCTTTGACTTATATAATAAAAACAAATATCATTTTGAATTACATATTAGTACCCAAGCTAGTAGTTTAAACTATGAAACGGTAAATTTTTACAAAGATTTAGGAGCTACAAGAGTTGTTTTAGCTAGGGAAGCAAGTAGAGAAGATATTAAAAGAATTAAGGAAGAGACAGGACTTGAATTAGAATGTTTTATTCATGGAGCGATGTGTACAAGTATTAGTGGACGTTGTGTTTTATCAAATTATGTGACTAATCGGGACTCTAATCGTGGTGGTTGTGCTCAAATATGCCGTTTTATTTTTGATAGTGAAGGAACAACGAAACCTTTTAGCATGACTCCAAAAGACTTAAATATGTTAAGATTTATTGAAGAAATGATTAATTTAGGAGTTAATTCCTTTAAAGTAGAAGGGCGTATGCGTTCTATTTATTATATTGCCACTGTTATTTATTGCTATCGAAGAATAATTAATGGTATTTTAGCTAAAACTTTAAAAGAGGGAGAAATGAAATATTATTTAGACATTTTAAATAGATGTGCTAATAGAGATTCGACTCCCCAATTTTTCGATAAGATACCAACTAATAAAGAACAATACTTTCTAGGGAGAGATGAAGTAAGTAATCAAGATTTTTTGGGTATAGTAATAGACTATGATGAAAATACTAAAATTGCAACTATTGAACAAAGAAATTATTTTAAAATAGGTGATAAAATAGAATTTTTTGGTCCTAATAGAGAGGCATTTACATATATTATAAAAGAAATCTTTAATGAGAATATGGAAAGTATTGAAGTTGCAAGACATCCAAGAATGCGTGTTTTTATGCCTGTTTCTGTGCCTTTAAATAAATTTGATATGTTACGAATAAAAGTATTTGACATTTCATATTATTTGTAGTATTCTTGAGAAGATATTTTTATAGAGGTGATTTTAATGGAAAAAAATAAAGAAATAGTTTTAACAAGTGCTGGATATAAAGAACTTGAAGAAGAACTAAAAAATTTGAAATTAAATAAAAGAACAGAGGTAGTAGAAGCTATTAAAGAAGCAAGAAGCCATGGAGATTTATCTGAAAATTCCGAGTATGATGCGGCAAGAGATGAACAAGCACAGTTAGAAGCTCGTATTCAGGAATTGGAATATAAGCTTGAACATGCAACGATTAGTGATGGAGGCAAAGACAAAGTTGCTGTTGGTTCAACTGTTACAGTTTTATATGTTGATGATAACGAAGAAGTGGAATATAAAATTGTTGGTGGCTTAGAAGCGGACCCTTTTGAGAATAAGATTTCTAATGAATCACCAATTGGCCAAGCTATTATTGGAGCAAAAGTGGGAGATGTCATTGCAGTTACTAGTCCTAATGGCTCATATAATGTAAAAATCGTAAAAATAGCATAATAATGCTTTTTTTTGTGGTATTTTTTCCTACTTGACAAAATGAAAAAAAATGGTATACTAGCATAGTATTTATGAAAGGGGAAATTTTCCATGAATAAAGTTGTAAAACAAGAAAATGAATTAAATTTAGTTATCGGAGCTAGAAAAGTGGTTCGCAAATTTGGACCAAGAAAATTAGCTTTAGTATTATCGATTTCTTCAATGTTAGGTATGACAGCTTGTGGTAAGAAAGAAGAAAGAGTACAAACAGAAAGTAATGTAACTCTTGAGACTTACGAGGATGCTACACCTAAATATAGAGATCGTCCTTTAGGAGGAAGTATTGTTGATAATCATAATAAAGAATTATATATTGCTAAAGCTAGTGATTTAGAAGCAGTTGTTGAAGGTACTCAAAAAGAAAATACAGCAAGTAATAAAAAAAGTTCTTCAAATACTCAAAGCAGTAGTCAAAAGACAAATACTACTAATAATGTAGTAAATAATAACACTAGTGTTCCTACTACATCAACTAACCCAACTACTCCGCAAGGAAGTGTTGTTGAAGTTCCTGAGGAAAATGTACCTGCTCCAGATTTAATGCCAGGAGAAAGTGTTACTTATTCACCTGATGGAAGTTATGTTGTTACTCCATCTCAAGATTATGTAAATCCTCCACAACCTGAAACTCCACAAGAGCCTGGACAACCTAGTACTCCAGAACCTCCAGTTGTAGAGGATCCTCCAGTTGAAGATGAAACACCACCAGTAGAAGAGCAAAGCCAGGGCTATGTTGTTCAAAAATTAAATTATTCAGATAATGTTTATTTCTATACATTTACTGATACTGGTGCAGGATATGAGGTTATGCTAACTCCTATAGAATATGCTAACATTAATAATATTAATTCACATATTCTAGCATTAGCAGATGATGATAAAGCCTTAAATTATGCTTTAGCAGAAGGCTGGACTAAAGTAGGATTATATAATAGTGAAACTTATGATTTCTTAGACTCAGTATATAATATTGAAGAAGAACTTGATAATAGAGTTGCGGCAGCTCTAGAATTAAAAAATCAAGCTGACCAACAAAATATAGAAGAAGAAACACAAAGTTTGACATTAACTCCTGAATCTTAATAAGTAAATTAAGTCTCGCTTTTATTAATGATAAGTGAGATTTTTTTGTTGACAAGGTGCTATTTTAAAGCTATAATCAAAAATATAAAACAAATGACGAAGACGGTAATATCCTAAGTATTTAAAAGAGAGTTAGTAGAAGGTGCGAACTAACAAAGAAAAGGTATTACAAATCACTTCTGATGTGTTATTTTGAAATTAGTAGAAATAAACGGGTATACTTACGTTACAAGTATCAAGTGTATGAAAGTGTTCATAAACTAAGGTGGTACCACGGATTTATTATTCGTCCTTAGATTATGAACTTTTTTTATAAATTTGGATATGGAGGAGAAAGAATGAAAAATTTTAAAGAATTAGATAAAAGACCAGTAAACGAGGTGGAAGAATCAATATTAGCTTCTTGGAAGAGTATTAATGTAATGCATGATAAGCAAGTTAAGCTAAGGAGTAATGGTAACACATTTGTCTTTTATGATGGACCAGCTTTTGCGAATGGCTTTCCAGGACTTCATCATATGGTTGCTAAAAATTTAAAAGATACTATAACAAAGTATCACGTTATGAATGGAGAAAAAGTAATTAGAAAAATAGGTTGGGATACTCACGGACTTCCTATTGAAAATCACGTTGAAAAGAAACTGGGTATCACTTCTAAAAAAGAAATAGAAGAATTGGGGGTTGATAAATTTAATGAAGAATGTCGTAAAAGTGTCCGTGAAAACGAATCTGCTTTTACTGATTTGACTTCCAAAATGGGGCAGTTCTTTGATGTCCTAAATCCATACCTTACTTATAAAAATGAGTACATTGAAACTGAATGGTGGATTTTAAAACAGATGTATGAAAAAGATATGTTCTATGAAGGAACAAGAGTCGTACCTTACTGCCCACATTGCGGAACAGGACTTGCTACTCACGAAGTTGCTCAAAACTATCAAACAGATACAGCCATAACTGTTTATGTTCCTTTTAAGAAAAAAGATGAAGATGTTTACTTTTTGGTTTGGACTACAACTCCTTGGACGTTAATTGCCAATGTTGCACTATGTGTAAACCCAGATGAAGAATACTCTTTAGTAGAATCTAAAGGAACAAAGTTTATCTTAGCTAGTAAGTTAGTAAATACTGTTTTAGGTGATGAAGTAAATACTTTAAAAACTTATAAAGGTACAGATTTAGAATATATGGAATATGAACAATTAATTCCATCATTTGAAGTAGACAAAAAAGCCTTCTATGTAACAGTAGATGATTATGTCACAATGGAAGATGGTACAGGTATTGTTCATATTGCTCCAGCATTTGGAGAAGATGATGCTAACGTTGGAAAGAAATATGACTTACCATACTTAAACCCTGTTGGTAAAGATGGCTGTTATGTTGGAGGTTTATGGGATGGAAAATTTGTACATGATGTTAATGAAGAAGTTGTTACTTACTTAAAAGAAAATGATAAATTATTTAAAAAACAAAAACTAGCTCACGAATACCCACATTGCTGGCGATGTGATACACCACTTTTATATTACTCAATGCCTAGTTATTATGTTAAAGTTAGCGCGATGACTAGAGATTTAGTTAAAGCTAATGAAAGTGTTAATTGGTATCCAGCTTATGTCGGAGAAAAAAGATTTGCTAACTGGCTTGCTAATGCTAGAGACTGGAACGTTTCAAGAAGTCGTTATTGGGGTAGTCCTATACCATACTTTAAGTGTGAGTGTGGATATAATCACATGGTTGGAAGCATTGAAGAATTAAGAAGTATGGCGACAGCGAAGTTAGATGCTGATTTAGATTTACATAAGCCTTATATTGATGAAGTGCATTTAAAATGTCCAAAATGTGGTAAAGATATGACAAGAATTCCTGATGTCTTAGATTGTTGGTTTGACTCTGGTTCCATGCCTTTTGCCCAATATCACTATCCTTTTGAAAATAAGGAGTTATGGGAATCACAATTTCCAGCTGACTTCATTTGTGAAGGTATTGACCAAACAAGAGGGTGGTTCTATACTTTAATGGTTATCTCTACTTTTGTTAAAGGATGTTCACCATTTAAAAATGTTTTAGTTAATGACTTATTACTTGATTCGGAAGGTAAAAAAATGAGTAAAAGTCGTGGTAATATTGTGGAACCATTTACAACAATGGCTGAGTATGGAGCTGATACTGTAAGATTTTATCTTCCTTATGTTTCACCTGTTTGGACTCCACTTAAATTCTCACTAGATGGTTTGAAAGAAGTTTATTCTAAATTCTTTAACCCTTTAAAAAATACCTATTCTTTCTTCCAGATGTACGCTAATATTGATAATATTGATACTGATGATTGTGATGTAACTTATAAAGATAGAGAAGAAATTGATTTATGGTTACTTTCTAAATACAATAAGCTTGTCAAAAATGTTCGTGCATCATTTGATGAATACGATTTAAACAAAGCTGTGCATTATCTTGCAACATTTGTATCTGAAGACTTATCTAATTGGTATATTAGAAGAAACAGAAATCGTTTCTGGGGAAGTGAGTTAGATAATTCCAAAAAAAGTGTTTATATCACTACTTATGAAGTATTAGTGGGAATAGCTAAATTAATTGCTCCAATAACTCCGTTTATCTCGGAAGAACTATATCGTAATTTAACTAATAAAGAGTCGGTTCATTTAGAAGATTATCCTAAAGTAGATGAAAGTTTAATCAATGAAACAATTGAAGAAAAGATGGATTTAGTAAGAAACTTAATTTCGATTGGTCGTTATGTTAGAGAAGAAACAAAAATAAAGGTTCGTCAACCTCTATCTAAGTGTTATTTAGATGGTAAAAATGAAGACTTAATTAAAGATTTAGTACCATTAATTAATGAAGAATTAAATATTAAAGAAGTTATTTTTGTTAAAGATTTAAATGAGTATATGAATATTACTTTAAAACCGAACTTTAAAGAAGTTGGTAAAGTCTTTGGTCCACTTATTAAAGAATTTGCGAGTTTGTTAGAAAACTTAAATATTGATAAAATTTCTGAATTACAAAAAGGTAATCCTATTACTTTGAATATAGGTGGAGAAGATAAAACAATAACTAGTGATATGGTGGAAATTAGAATATCTTCGAAAGAAGGATTTAATGTTGGAATGGAAAATAATAACTTCATTATTCTTGATACAACACTAACAGATGATTTAATTTTAGAAGGTATCGCTCGTGAAATGGTATCTAAAGTACAAAACTTACGTAAAATGAAAGACTTTAATGTAGAAGATAGAATAACACTTTATTATAGCGGAGATGAAATAATTGATAATGTTACTGGTAAGTTTACAGAATATATCAAGAAAGAAACTTTAGCTACAGATATTGTTAAAAATAAGAAAACTAATGAAGTAACAGATTTAAATGGTCATGAAGTATATATTGATATTGCAAAAAACATCTAAAAATGTAAATAATTTGCATTTCATTGCAAATTATTTTTGCTTGTGCTATACTTTATTTAGGTGATAAAATGTGATAGAAAGAAATGAATATTTAGAAGCATTAAAAAATTGGAAAGATAAAGATTTAATTAAAGTTGTTACAGGAATAAGAAGATGTGGTAAATCGACATTATTTGAGTTGTTTATCACTTATTTGAAGCAAATCGGTATTAAAGATGATCACATAATATCATTTAATCTTGAATCTCCAGAATATAATTTCAATGATTATATGGAATTATACAATTATGTTAATGATAGAATAAAAGATAATGATATGTATTATGTGTTTTTAGATGAAGTACAGGTTGTTTCTCAATTTGAAAAAGCTGTTGATGGTCTTTATATAAAGAAAAATGTGGATGTTTATATAACAGGATCTAATGCTTATCTTTTATCAGGAGAACTTGCAACACTTCTATCTGGAAGATATATAGAGTTTAAAATGTTTCCTTTATCATTTAAAGAATATTTAAATTATTATAAATTAGAAGGAGATGAAAAGTTATATTTAAAATATATAAATAATAGCTCTATGCCTTATGCTTTGAAGTTGGATAATCAAGATGAGGTCGATAAATATTTAGATAGCATATACAATACAATAATAGTTAAAGATATAGTAACGAGAAAAAAAATTTCTGATACAAGTATGCTTAGAAGTATTACAGAATTTATGTTTTCTAGTATTGGTAATATATTATCTATAAAAAAGATTGCTGATACACTAACTTCTAATGGTCGAAGTATATCCGTTCACACAGTAGAAAGTTATATAGATTCTTTAATTGAAAGTTTTATTTTTAATAAAGTTACGAGGTATGATATTAAAGGGAAACAATATTTGTCTAGTGGGGAAAAATATTATGCTACTGATGTTACTATGCGATATGCTTTGCTTGGAAGAAAAAATATTGATTTAGGAAATGTTTTAGAAAATGTAGTTTATTTAGAATTAGTAAGAAGAGGATACAAAGTATATGTAGGAAAATCAAATGATAAGGAAGTTGATTTTGTAGCTGAAAATAGAAAAGGTGTTCAATATTTTCAAGTAACTTATACAGCAAGGGATAAAAATACATTAGAAAGAGAATTATCTGCTTTAGAATCTATTAATGATCATTATCCAAAATTTATATTAACGATGGATGTAGATCCTGAAATTGATTATAATGGTATAAGAAAAATGAATGTTTTAGATTGGTTATTAAATAAATAAAAAATAAAGAAGGATTGATTGTTATTTTTACAATCATCATGTATAACGGGAAAAATTTTAATTGTTATATGATTACATTAACATAAAGATTAGTAGAAAGAAAGTGGTTATATGCCGATAAATTATGAATTAATCAAAAAAGAGAAAAATACTAAAGCAAGACTAGGGAGTGTTAAGACTTCCTATGGAACTTATGAAACGCCAATGTTTATGCCTGTTGGAACACAAGCTACAGTAAAAACTTTATCTAAAGAAGAGATTAAAGAAGTAAATGCTGGGATAATTTTATGTAACACCTATCATTTATGGTTAAGACCTTCTCCAGATGTAGTAAAAAAAGCTGGAGGATTACATAAATTTATGAATTTTAATGGCCCTATTTTAACTGATTCTGGGGGATTTCAAGTATTTTCTTTAGCTAAACCTAAAAATATTACAGAAGATGGGGTAACATTTAAAAGTCACTTAAATGGTGATAAACTTCTTTTAACTCCTGAAAAGAGTATTGAAATTCAAAATAAGTTAGATAGTGACATTGCGATGTGCTTTGATGAGTGCCCACCAGCTAGTGCTAATTATGAATATATGAAAAATAGCATTGAAAGAACTTTAAGATGGGCTGCAAGGTGTAAGAGTGCTCACAATAATCCTAATCAAGCATTATTTGGGATTGTCCAAGGAGGATATTTTGAAGATTTAAGAGCATATTCCGCTAAAGAAACTGTAAAATTAGATTTTGATGGTTATAGTATTGGTGGTGTAGCTAATGATCATGAGTCAAAAAGCGATATGTATAAAGCTATTGATTATTCTATACCATATTTACCAGAAAACAAATTAAGATACTTAATGGGAGTTGGAGAACCAATTGACATTATTGAAGGTGTTATAAGAGGAATTGATATTTTTGATTGTGTCTTACCTACAAGATTAGCAAGACATGGGCATGCGTTTACTAAAGATGGTAAAATAAACTTAAAAAATGCCAAATATAAAGAAGACTTTAGTCCTATATCAAAAGAGTGTGATTGTTATGCTTGTAAAAATTATACCAAAGCTTATATAAAACATTTAATTAATGCAGAAGAAACACTTGGAGCAAGACTTTTATCTATTCATAATATTAGGTTTTTAATTAAAATGACAGAAGATTTAAGGAATGCCATTAAAGAAGATAAAATTTTAGAATTTAAAGATGAATTTTGTAGGAGGTATTATGGAGAAGATTATGATAAAGAATAAAAATATTATTTTAAAAGGTTTCCTAGTTATTGTTTTAATAATTGCTTTTTGTACTTGGTATCAAATAAATAAAGCTCATAAGGAAAAATTATTTGATGCAATGAACAAAAAAATAACAGAAACAGCTTTAAAGTGTTATAACGAAGAAAAATGTCCTAATAAGACCGTTTATATCAAAGAATTGTATGAATTTGATTATTTACCAAGAACTATTAATCCTTTAAATAACGAATACTTAGATGAAAACTCTTATATCGAAATAAAAAGTCCTAATGAAGCTGAATTAATCCTTGTCGATTAATTTTTCTTTTTATTTACACCAATAATAGAACCTAAACAACATACTAAGATTAGAGTTAAATAATAAATTAATTTACTCATATCTATTTTAAACGTATCAATAAAGCCACTTACTATGTAAAAGATAAAGACAACAATAAAACTAGTTATTAGACCTCTTAATAAGCCTTTGCTTTCTTTAGCTTTGCCAACTTTTAATCCTGTTAAAAAAAGGGTAGTAAGCATTAAAATAAAGATAAAAGAGTTTATTACTTTGATACTTATATTAGTAAAATAACTTAGTAGTGCAAGTATGAAGATTATTAGTAAAAAAATACCTAAATATATTCCTGTTTTTTTTAAGATATTTAAAAATTTATTCATAAACCATCACCTAAGAAATTATATGTATGTTTAAAAAAATAAGAACAAGACCATAATAATACTAGGTGAATGTTATGCATGATTTAATAGTTGTAATTTTAAAAACTTTATTTTTCTATTTCTTCATTGTTTTATCTTATCGAATTATGGGTAAAAGAGAAATTGGTCAATTAGGGATTATTGACTTAATAGTAAGTATCTTAATAGCCGAATTAGTAGCTATTTCTATTGAAAATATCAATGATTCCCTTTTACTTACAGTCGTACCAATTGCTTTATTAGTGCTATTAGAATTAGTTTTAGCTTTTATAGGTGTTAAGTCAAGAAAGTTTCGAACTATCTTTGGTGGTAAACCATCACTTATTATTTGTAATGGAAAAATAAATTATAGTGAAATAACAAAACAAAGATATAATATGGATGATTTGTTAATGAGTTTAAGACAAAAAGAAGTAAAAAGCTTAGAAGATGTGGAATATGCTTTTTTAGAACCTAATGGTAAATTATCTATTTTTAAATATAATCCATTTAAGATTAGAAGTGCTTATCCAATGCCTTTAGTTTTAGATGGTCAAATTCAAACAAGCACTTTAAGAAATATTAAGAAAAGTAAAATGTGGTTATTATCCAAATTAAGTAGTAAGGGTTTAGATGTTAAAGATGTTTTCTATGCTTTTTATAAGTGTAAGAAAATATATATAGTAAGAAAAAGTTCGTTAAAATAAGTTATTTACACATTTTTGACACTAAATTAAAAAAATTGTTAATTTATTATTTTTGGATTACCATCAAAATATTAAAACAATAGTTAGATTATTGCTAAGCAGTAATTAAATTATTGTCTTTTTAATGTTGCAATAATCTAAAAAATGTGATTTTACAAGCTTTTTTCCATATGCTATAGTACCATCTAAGACGCGAGTAGGATGTCGATTTTGCTTTTTTTCTTATTTACTTTTTAGGGGGTTGGTTGATTATCAATTACTTTAAGAAGGATGTAAGATTGAAGGAGGTATTCTTTATGAAGAAAATGAACAGAAGTTTGTTAGTAATCATAAAAATATTATTATTTATAATAATATGGCAAATGTTATGTAAATAAGAAAAACCGATACTTTTGTATCGGACCCAACAAAAGGCTCCGAGCAACTGCTCGTGTCTTTATAATTAGATGATAACATGTTTTGATATAGAGTTCAATAATAAATTTTTTTAAAATAAGGTATTTACAAGCGAGTTAAATATGCGCTAATATTTAAACATAAAGTAGAAAGATAGTAATGGAGGAAGATATGAAAACTTTTAAGAAAAAAGAAAAGAAGAAACGAAGAAACGATTTTTAATTGTTACTATAGTACTAATAGTTGGAACAAGTTATGCCGAGTATAAGCAAGAAGACGAAATAACATTTATTAATGCTAAAATAAGATGGCCGAATGCTGATGAAATAAGTTACACTACAGCAAGTAATAGTGAAATCACAAATGTTTCCCAAGCTTTAAATGAATTATATGAAAAGGCTTGGTGAATAATAATGAGAAAGAATATAAAAACAGTAATAGGTTTTACTAATAGCTTTTATAATAGGGATAAGTACAACAGTAGGAGCAACAACAATATTTAATTCAAAAGATATAACCTATAGTAGTGATAAAACAGAAGCTACAAACGTAAAAGATTCATTAGATGAACTTTATACAAAAGCATTCAAAATGGGAGAATGTCCAGAAGGAAATTTGTGTGTAGAAAATAAAATAAGTAATGTTCCAATAGGTTCTTATATATCACTTACTCCAACAAGTACAAGCTATACAATATCAAAAGATTTAACAGGGTATAGTGAAGATCAAACTATAAATCCAAGTGAATTAAATCTATGGCGAGTAATAAGAAGAAGTGATGAATATGGAACCATAGATATAATATCAGAGTACGTATCGAGCACAGATGTAATTTTTTTTGGTGAAACGGGATATAAAAATTTTGTTGGTGTGCTAAATGAAATAGCGGCACAATATACAGATGAAGTACATATAGTGAAAACAAGACATGTTGGATATTCTAGTTTAACGATAGAAAAATGTACAGGTGCATTGTCAGAAAAAACATGTCCAGCAGATGCTGGCTTTATTGATGATTTGTCGATAGTAAACTCAGTCTTAGGGTTGGCAGGTAAAAAATTAAATGGTGGTGAATCTGGCTACTTTTTTGCTTCTCGAGGAGAAAACCTGTTAAATGTGCGGGTAGTTTATTGGGGTTGTTCGACGGCATGGGGAAATAAAGTATGCAGTTATAGATCGGGGTCAGGTTATCTAGGTGAAAGATCTGGTGAGGGATTGTATATTACTTATGATTCACGTGTTCGTCCAGTTCTTACTTTAAAAGCAGATATTAAAATAAAATCAGGCGATGGAAAAAGTGCCGAAACTGCCTACACTTTAGAGTAAAATAAGTGTAAATACCTTGCTTGCTTTTTAATTTTTATGATATACTTTTGTAAGGTGAATAGTATGGCAACAAAAAAATATGATGCTGATGCAATAACAATTTTAGAAGGCTTAGAAGCAGTAAGAAAAAGACCTGGTATGTATATCGGTTCTACAGATAAAAGAGGACTTCATCATTTAGTATGGGAAATAGTTGATAACTCAATTGATGAAATAATAAACGGTTATGGCGATTATATCAAAATAGTACTAAATAAAAATGGCAGTATTACAATAGCTGATAATGGTCGTGGTGTTCCAATTGGAATGCATAAAAGTGGAAAATCAGCTCCAGAAGTAATTTATACAGTACTACATGCTGGTGGTAAATTTGAAGAAGGTAATTATAAAGTATCAGGAGGACTTCATGGTGTTGGTGGCTCAGTTGTTAATGCTCTTAGTACTAGTATGGATATTATTATTTATCGTGATGGATTAATTAGTAATATTAGATTTAAAGATGGTGGTGTAGTAGATTCGCCACTAAAAACAATTGGTAAATCTACAAAAACTGGAACAATCGTTACTTTTATGCCTAATTTTGATATTTTTAAAGGTTGTCATTTTTCCTATACAACAATTTGTGAAAGAATGCAAGAAAGTGCATTTTTACTTAGTGGACTTACAATTGAAGTAATTGATGAAGAAGATGGAAAGTCGACAAAATTTCATTATGATAATGGTTTAACGAGTTTTGTTGAATTTATTAATGAAGGTAAAAATCCCCTTCATAAAGTAATTAACTTTAGTGGGGGAAGAGGGGGAATTGAAGTTTCTGTGGCTCTTCAATATCAAGAAGGGTATAGTGAAAATATATTGTCATTTGTTAATAACGTTAAAACAAGTGATGGCGGTACTCATGAAGTTGGATTTAAAACAGGTTTAACAAAAGCATTTAATGAATATGCAAAAGCTAATAATTTGATAAAAGGGAAAGAAGGTTTTGACGGAAGTGATGTAAGAGAAGGATTAACGGCAGTTATTAATTTAAAAATTCCAGAAGCTTTATTACAATTTGAAGGACAAACTAAAGGAAAACTAGGGACACCAGAAGCAAGACCAGTAACAGAACAAGTTGTTTATGAAAATTTACAATTCTTTTTAGAAGAAAATAAAGAAATAGCTTTAAATATAATAGATAAAGCTACTAAAAGTAAAGTAGCAAGAGAAGCGGCAAGGCGTGCAAGAGAAGAAGCACGAAATGGTAAATCAAAGAAAGCATTAGAAAAGAATATGTCTGGTAAATTTGTTCCAGCAGGTTATAAAAATCCAAAAACTAACGAATTATTCTTAGTCGAAGGAGATTCTGCATTAGGTAGTGCGAAACAAGCAAGAGATTATCGTTTTCAAGCCTTACTGCCTTTAAGAGGTAAAGTGTTAAATGCGGAAAAAACAAATATTAGTGAAGTTTTAAAAAATGAAGAAATTAATACGATTATTCATATAGTAGGAGCAGGTTATGGAGCTGATTTTGAAGAGAAAGAATCTAATTTTGATAAAGTTATAATCCTTACCGATGCTGACCAGGATGGAGCTCATATTCAGTGTTTACTTATTACTTTTTTCTATCGTTATATGAAAGGTTTAATTGAAGCAGGAAAACTTTTTGTTGCTCAGCCTCCGTTATTCTTAGTTGAAGAAAAAGATAAGAAAAGAACTTATTTTTGGGATACTTCCGAAGTTCAAAAGTTTACTAATGGTAAAAGTGGTTATGAGATTAAAAGATTTAAAGGACTAGGTGAAATGGACCCAGATGAATTGAAAATTACGACGATGGACCCAGAACATAGAACTTTAATTAAAGTAAATATTACTGATGCGGCCTTAGCTGAAAAAAGAGTTCAAGTTTTAATGGGTGAACAAGTTGAACCAAGAAAAGAATGGATTAATGAGAATGTGGAGTTCTCACTAGAAGATGACTACGAAATATAATTCGTAGTTTTTCTTTTTAAATGTCTATGTTATAATGTGTACAATAGGAGTTGGCTAAAATGCATAAAAAAGAGAAGTCTAATAAAAGAGATATCCTAATTACTTTTTCGATAATATTGTTTTTACTTGCCTTATTTATGGCAATAATTAGTACTTCAAAAGTAACTGCTAAAAAAGAAGAATTACTAGAATATCGCGAAAATAGTTATATCGACTATGAAGTAAAAGAAGATAACAACATTAATATTAACTTTAATTATAATTTTCTTACAAACAAAAAAATTTCCTTTGATTATGATTATGATATTACAGCTTCTGTTATTGCTAGAAACAAAGAAACAGATAAGAATATGTACTATAATCAAATTATTCTCATGCCCTCAAAAAAAATCGGAGAGGTTGATACGGCAACTTATAATATAAATGAATCGTTAAATATTAATTATGAAGAATATAATAAAATAGTAAAAGAAAAATTAAATAAGCAAGATTTAACAAAAATTGATGCTTATATGGAAATATCTTTAAATACTAATACAATCTCTAATAATTTTAGCGAAAAAATGCAAGTAAATAGTAATACATTAGTCAAAATACCTTTATTAAAGGATAATATTCTTATTACAAAAAATGAATTAAAAGAAAAAAATTATTTAATAGGTGTCAAAGACGTTTTGATAAAAAATAAAAAATTATTTGCTATAGCAATTATAATGGCTTCCTTATCATCTATTATTTTAATTATTGCTTTTATTACTTTTCTTATAAATCCTACTACTAAAAATAATTATCATAAAGAATACAAAAAAGTTATAAAACTACTAAAAGAATATGATGAACTAATTGAAGTAATATATGAAATGCCAAATTTTAAGAATAAAAAAATTATTGAAGTTAACGATATTGATGATTTTATTACATTACGTGATAAATATGAACTAGCAATTACTTTGGTCTCTTTAGAAAACTTTCTTATTTTTATAATGATTGATAACAATAATATTTGGAAATATGCTATTGAAATGAAAAAATAATTATTTTACTAAAAAGGTGTAAACTAGATTTGTTTAGCTCTTTTTTTTATGCTATAATTACTTAAGGTGAACACTATGGAAGATGTAATAAAAAGAATACAAGAATATAGCCTTGAAGAGATTATGGGAGATAGATTTGGAAAATATTCCAAATACATTATTCAAGATCGAGCAATTCCTGATGTAAGAGATGGCTTAAAACCAGTTCAAAGAAGAATTTTATATGCTATGTATAAAAATAAAAATACTTTTGAGAAGAAAACAGTTAAATCAGCTCAAACTGTTGGTGAAGTTATTGGTAAATACCATCCTCATGGTGATACATCAGTTTATGATGCTATGGTTAGAATGAGTCAAAGTTGGAAACAAAGAGAACCATATATTGTTATCCAAGGTAATAATGGTTCTATTGATGGTGACTGTGCTGCTGCTTATCGTTATACAGAAGCTAAATTATCTAAAATAAGTAATGAGATGCTTAAAGATATAGAAAAGAATGCTGTCGAAATGGCTCCAACATTTGATGATTCGAGATTAGAACCGACAGTACTTCCTTCAAAATATCCTAATTTATTAGTTAATGGGACAACGGGTATAAGTGCTGGGTATGCTACTAATATTCCTCCTCATAATTTAGAAGAAGTGATTGATGCTACAATTAAAAGACTTGATAGTCCTAATTGTAAATTAGATACGATTATGGAAATTTTAAAAGGTCCTGATTTCCCAACAGGTGGTACTGTTGAAGGATTATCAGGAATAAGACAAGCTTATGAAACAGGTCGAGGTAAAATAAATATTGTTTCGAAGTATGAAATAGTAAAAAATAAAGGAAAACAGTCAATAGTTATAACAGAAATCCCTTATGAAGTAACAATATCACAGATAGTAAAGAAGATAGAAGATATTAGAATTGATAAAAAAATAGATGGTATAGCTGAGACTAGAAACGAAACAGGAGCTGATGGTTTAAGAATTGTTATAGATTTAAAAAGTGGTGCTAATACTGATTTAATTTTAAATTATTTACTAAAAAATACAGATATGCAAATTTCTTATAACTTTAATATGGTTGCTATTGTAAATAGAAGACCTAAACTACTTGGAGTATTACCAATGTTAGATGCTTATATTGCCCATCAAAAAGAAGTAATTACAAGAAAAACAAAGTTTGATTTAGATACCGCTAATAAAGAGTTTCATATCACAGAAGGATTAGTTAAAGCTTTATCTATTTTAGATGATGTAATTAAAGTTATTAGAGCTAGTAAAAATAAAGCTGATGCCAAAGTTAATTTAGTTAAAGAATTTAAGTTTACTGAAGAACAAGCAGAAGCTATTATAACTTTGCAATTGTATCGTTTAACTAATTTTGATGTTGTAGAACTTGAAAATAGATTAAAAGATTTACAGAAGATTATTGCTTTCTTAGAAAGTATTTTAAATGATGAATCTGTCTTAATTAAAGTCTTTAAAGATGAGTTAAGAAAGATAAAAAAAGAATATGGTAATCCAAGAAGGTCAGTAATTAAAGAAGAAATGACTGAAATTAAGATTGATGCCGAAGCGATGATACCGCGTGAAAATGTTGTTGTCGTTGTAACTAATGAAGGATATGTTAAAAGAGTTAGTTCTAAGTCTTATCAAGCATCAAAAGAAGAAGAGACCACTTTAAAACCAGGCGATTATCCAATTGGATTATATGAACTAAATACCTTAGATGCGATTCTTCTATTTACGAATTTAGGAAGATATTTATTTGTACCAGTTCATGCCATACCAGAAGCGAAATGGAAAGAACTAGGTAAACACATTAATAATGTTATAGGGATATCTCCTGAAGAAAAGATAGTTGCTTCTATTGTTTATAAAAATGAAGAAGATAATGTTGTTTTGTTTACGAAGAATGGTTTAGCTAAGAGAAGTGTGTTAAAAGATTTTGAAGTAAGTCGTTATACGCGTCCTATGACAGCTTTTAAACTTAAAGAAAATGATGAAGTAGTATCAGTCTTTGTTGAAAAGAAAGAAGCTATTTGTATTACTAAAACAGGTTACTTCTTAAGATTTAATAGTAATGAAATTCCTTTAGTTGGTATTAAAGCAAGTGGAGTTAAAGCGATTAATTTAAAAGACGATGAAGTAATTAGTGGAGTTGTAATCGATGAAAATGATGAATATTTAAATATTTTTACTAATCAAAGAACTGCTAAAAGAGTTAAGATAAATGACTTAGAAATAGCTTCACGAGCTAAAAAGGGTTCAAGAATTATGAAAAAAGTTAAGACTAATGATTATAATGTATTAAGTGCTTATGTTACTAGTGGAAAGTCTTTAATATGTATCAAAGCCGATAGTGAGATAAAAGAAGAAAAAAATAGTGAATTACCAATAATGGATTTATTAAGTAATGGTTCGTCTATTTCCAAATATGATATTGATGGTTCTTTTATTAAAGTAGATTTAGTTAGTTATTTAAATAAAAAAGATGATAAAGTTATTAAAGAAGAAGTAAAGCAAGATGACCCAAAAGAAATGACTATTGATGACTTTATAGATGATTTTAAATTGTAGTGTTAAAAAAACACCTATTAAACATAAAGTATAATAGGTGATTTTTTATGAGTAAAAAAGATGAATTTAAAGAGTTTGCTAAAAATCATAGAAATTTAGTCGATTATGTAAGTAGTGGAGAAACGACTTGGCAGCAGCTTTATGAAATGTATGATATATATGGGGAAGATGATGAGGTTTGGAAAAAGTATCCTGCTAAGAGTAAAAAAGAACTTAGTATTTTGGAAAATTTAAAAAGTATTGATGTTGATGCTTTAAAAGGACATATTGATAATGCCCAAAAAGCGATTGATGTTATAAGTGAGTTAACAAAAAAAGAACCAGCAAATATTAATGCTACTACTCCTAAAGTGCCAAGACCAATTACCAATTTTTTTAAGGATTAATTATGAATAGGCAATTGTTATTATATTTAAAAAGTAAAAAAAATTACTATAATTATTTAAAAGAAAATAGCTATTTTATCAAACAGATTAATAGAGAAAATGATATAAAAACTTTTACTAATTTTGTTAAAGAAAAGTATCGTTTAAGAGCAACAGATAAGATAAGTGATGCTATTGATAATATTGACTTAATTAATAATGTTTTAGAAACTTTAAAATAGATATTTTTATGCTATAACGCTTACTAGATATGAGCATGTATTTTGTTTTACTTTTTAATTATTATATTGTTCTTTTGAGTGTGTAAATTTTAAGAAGATAAACAGAAGCTAAAGACACAAAGCAATTGCTTTGTGTCTTTATATTTAATATATATTTCTATTTGCTTTAATACTTTGTTTTGGGATATGGTTTTCTCTCATCAGTTCTTCCGATAATATAATCTATACTTAAATTATAAAAATCGGCTAGTTTTGATAAATTTTCTATAGGTATTGTGTTTACTCCCAATTCATATCTCGAGTATTGAGCTTGTGTTACTTTTAAATAATTGGCAATATCTATCTGTTTATAGTCACGATCTTCTCTTATTTCTTTAAGCCTTTCAATTTTCAATTATCTATCTCTCCTTTAAAATTAATATAGCAAATATACGTTTTACGTATTGACATATAAACGCAATACGTATATAATGTTTAATATATACGCTATACGTATGTACTTTTGGAATATAGGTGAGATAATGAAAAGATTAAGTAAATTTAATAAGAGTGGAAGTTTAAAAAAGAAAGCCCTAATAGGAGTTTATGCTTTTTTAATAATAGGAATTATCTTAATGGGAACAACTTATGCCGTTTATCAAACAGAAGA
>CAOJBM010000005.1 GCA_948329525.1 uncultured Mycoplasmatota bacterium | reverse complement strand
TCCATTGAAAGTCCACTGATACTACACTTACTATTTGTTGTCCCCTCTGCTGTACTTCCATAACTATTAGACTCACCATACACACATGTTGTGTTTGTTCCTATACCTGCTGCTGTATAACTTAAACTTATTGTTGTCTTATCACTTGTTGCTGTGACATCACTTAAAGTAGCTTCTGGTGTAGCAAAGTTTACTTCACATTTTACTTTTCCTGCACTAATATTATCTACATTAGCTCCCCATCTATTTGAATCCCAACTACCATCTGCATTATCACAAGTAACTGTTACAACATAATTATCTTTACTTGGGGGAGATTCGATATCTTCTCCATCTAGTTTCATTGCTAGTTCAATGTCGTTAGCATTGAACTTTCCTACACGAGCATTAATAAATAATACTTCATCTTCTGTTTGATAAACGGCATATGTCGTTCCCATTAAGATAATTCCTATTATTAGAAAAGCATAAACTCCTATTAGGGCTTTCTTTTTTAAACTTCCATACTTATTAAATTTTTCCATATTTTTCCTCCAGCTACTATTATATTTCCCTATTTTTAAAAAATTATGTCAAGGTATTTGTGTGTACCTATGATAATTAGATTATATTATAAAAGATAATATAAATCAAGAATTATTAGTATTAATTACATACAATTATACATTTGATATCAAATGTTAACTATTAAATATATGGGTTTAATCTTGTGTATTAATTATGGTAAAATTTGGAAGTAAGAAAGGAGTAGACTTTAATGGAATCACTATTACTTATAGATTGCGGCAAATGCATATGTCATATTGGAGAAGCAATGGATAAAGCAGGTATATCTATTTCGAAAATGGGAAGATTAACGGGTCTAAATTATGATGTAGTAAAAAAATATTATACAGACCAATCTGTAAGAATTGATAAGGATGTTTTTTCAAGAATAGCTTATGTTTTATCACTATGTGGTATAGATGTATCAAACTTATTTGAATATGTTCCACCAAAAAAATGATGTTTAAAATTCTAAATGTGCAGTACCTAGAATTTTTTAAACATCATTAACTATACTATAAGCAAAAATAATAACTTTCGCAAGAACTATTTTGCGAAAGTTATTTGTTTATAAAGCTAGACTTGATGGCAACTATTATTTTTAATGTAATGTTTATCAAAAAATCAAAGAAATTTCTCATAAAAAAGAGGAAATATCTTAAAAAGCTAGAATCTATATAGTGAAAGAACAAGTTTGATGTTCTTTTAATATAGATAGATGAGGAGGTAAAATAATGCCCCAAAGAAAAGAATTTCCTTCTTTAAAAGTAAGAAATCAAAATATTGAAACTTTATATTCTTTAGATATTAATAATGAATTTATTTTAGAAACTAAACCAAGAGATCAAATTGATAAGATATCTATCGTTAACGATGATATGTTTCACACGATGTTTAATCATCCTAATGGTAAAAAGTATGTTTCTTTTATCTTATCTAAGCTCCTAGATGTAGATAATAATAAACTTTTAAAAGACATGCAAATAATAAGTAATGATGTTCCTAAAAATAATAAAAAGATTCTTTCTCAAAAGTGTGACTTTGTTTGTCAGATTGATAATACTGTAATTACAATTGAAATGAATAATAATTCTAGTATTGAAATTCTACATCGTAATATGGATTATAACAATAAACAATTTAATGCAATTGTTAAAAATAGCAAGAATTATAATAAGTATCGTCAAAGTATCTTGATTAACTTTAATAACTTTGCATTTCTTGGAAAAGATAAAACATATTACATTTATTATCTTAAAGATGAAGATGGAACAGTACTAACAGATGCTATCATAATTATCAATATCTATATTCCCAATTTACGAAAAAAGTGTTATACTCTAGGTATTGAAGGGTTAGATGAAATAGAGAAATTTATCTATGCCCAAATTGAAGAAGATAATGAAAAATTAGATTCATTAATAAGGGAGATGGAGATAGTGAAAGAATATGTTAGTGATGCTTCTAATGTAACAAATAACGATGATGATTTAAAATTCAATTATGATCGGGAGTTAGCAGCTAGAGAAGAGTTACAAAATGTTTGGGTAGAAAAAGCCTTTGATCGAGGGCTTAAACGTGGTCTTGAACAAGGTCTTGAACAAGGAAAAAAAGAAAAAATCGCTATGATTAAAGCTATGTTTGCAAAAGATTTGACAATAGAATTTATAGCTGATTGTGTTAATATGTCCATAAAAGATATAAAAAATATTTTAAAGACAGATTAAAAGTTGGAGAGAAATATCCAACTTTTTATTTAATTCATTACTCGTTACAATTATTTATACTTCCTAAATCATAAACTTCTAAATAACCTAAATCAAGTAATTTTTGAGCTGCTTTCTTACTCCTTGTACCACTTTGACAAAAAACTATTACAGGGGTATCTTTTGAAGGTATAGTACTAGCAACATTATCTAATTCATCCAAAGGAATATTAATAGCAAATTCAATAGTACCATTCTTATACTCTTCTTTAGTTCTTACATCAATAAGGTAAGCTCCTTCTACTATTTTTTCTTTCATCGTATTACAATCTATTTTAGTAGCTTGGACTGTATATTCTCTTTTTTCATCTTTTTGTTCATTACATGAACAAATAATAAATAAACTTAAAAGTAGAATTAGACTTTTTTTCATGAACTCACCTCAATTAATTTTTTATAAACTTGATCAAAGGCATTTAAAAAGCTATTTATTTCTTCATTTGTTGTTACATGGGAGATACTTATTCTAAGAGTAGTTGCCGCTCTTCTTTTATCGTTATAAATAGCCATAACAGCTGTACTAATATCTAGTGATGAACAAGCTGTATTACTACTTATATAAACTTCAAATTCTTCTAAAGCATGTAAGAAAGTTTCTGATTTTATATTCATTAAACTAATATTTAAAATATGAGGAATGGAAAACTTTGTTTTATTTATTTTAATATTTGGATACTTAGCTAAATTATCACAAATTTTATCATTTAATTTTTTTACTAAACTTTCTCTTTTTTCATTATCTGTTGTAGCTATTCTTAAAGCTTTAGAAAACGCAACTATTAAAGGAAGTGGCGGAGTACCAGCTCTTAACTCATTTGATTTAGATGAACCATGAATTAATGGTTCTAATCTAAATTTATCATTTTTATATAAGAATCCTATTCCTTTAGGTCCAAATATTTTATGACTACTCATCGAAGCTAAATCAACATCATGGATATTTATAGATATTTTTCCTATTGCTTGAGTCATATCCGAATGAAATATCGTATCAGGATTTTCTTTTTTGATAATCTGTCTAATCGTTTTAAGAGGTTGTCTTACACCTACTTCACTATTAACAGCACAAATACTAACTAGTATTGTCTCAGGAGTAATTTTATTTTTTAAGTCTTCAAAATCTATCAAGCCATCACTATCATTATTAACAAAACTTATTTTAAACCCTAAAGTTTGTAAAAAGTCACAAATTTTATAAATTGAAGGATGTTCTAATTTACTAACAATAATATGATTTCCTCTATTTTTATAAGCTAATGCTACCCCTTTTAGAGCTGTATTATTTGATTCTGTAGCACCACTTGTAAATATTAGCTCTTTTTCTAAGATTGAAAATATTTCACATATTTGTTTTGTAGCACTAGTAAGAAGTGCTCTTGACTTCACACCTAAACCATGTAGGGAATTAACATTTCCCATATAGTCTCTACTAGCTTTATTGTAACTATCTAAAACATCATACATAACTGGTGTTGTTGCTGAGTAATCTAAATAAACCATTTTTATCACCTTTTTATAATTGTAACAAATATATAAAAAAAAGAAAATAAGAAATATCATTCTTCTACTCAATATAACTTTGTTCCATATATCTTAAAATCTTATTTTCACTAATAGGATTAAAAATATACTCACTATCTAATGACAGCCCCTTATAAGTAGTTTTAGTAGGATCCTATATAGAATAGAAAAACATTTACACTTTTAGTATATTCTAATTACTAAATAATATATATTACTTTTGGACAGATTCTAATAATCTCCCATGAATACCTGGTTCTATTATATTTATAGAGTTTATAGAACTTTCAAGGGAAGATTTAAAGTCACCCTTATAAAAGTAATTTTCAGCTTTAGTAATCCCTAAATCAATATCGCTATTAGTACTACGATATCGATTACCATAAACTATAGCAAATTCAGCCATTTGGGCAGTTTTTACAGTTTCGTTAGTTGTATTATAAAGTTTTAAAGTTAAATCTCTTGCTGTATCGACTCTTAAATTAAGTTTTTTAATTGATATTGTTTTTTTCTCTAACTCTTTTATAATCTCTTTAACAGCATCGGTAGCTTCTCCTAACTGAACATAATAAATCTTAGGAATAATAGGCAGTTTATAACTATTAATTCTTTCTTTACTTTTCTTCAAAATATCTTTTATTTCTTCTAGTTGTTCTCTTGCTCTATTTTCATCTTCTTTTAAACTTCCTAATGTTTTTAAAGCAAGTTCTAACTTTTCAGATACTTTGGAAAGCCTTACATTTAAAAGCTCCATTTCTTTACTAATTCTTGTATAAGCAAACGTTTTACTACGATGAGCTCCTATAACACTTTCATAATCTTTCTTAATATTTTTTAAATCTGTTTTAATAACGTCTATTATTTTTAAATCTTCATCAGATAAATCATAACTATATTTTAAAGTATCAATCTTTTTATATAAATTATTATTTACTTTTTCTAGTTTATTAGCTTTAATAAGAATCGTTCTTGTATATTCTTCAAATGTTTTTTTACTAATTCTTTCTTTATCAAAATCATTATAAATTGAATCAAAGTAATCAGACATGGTTTTAAGTTCAAATGTCGAATCAAGAACATTTAAAACATTAAGACGAGCTATTATATCACTAATCTTTTTTTCAGCTTCGGCAAAGTTATAATCAAGATTTAAATAATCTAAGTTATACCCTTCTTTAATCATTTTTTCACTAATATTTTTTATATCTTGCATTTTCTTAGGAATTAGTTTATTAGCCATCAAAATAATACTTGGAGCTTCTTCAATAACAATACCTAAATTACCGATAGTATCATCAATAGCTTTTACTATTCTTCCAACTTCTTGATAAGAATTATTTTCCATAGCAACTTCAAAACCACTAAATAATTTATCAACATTTTCAAATTGTAATTCTAATGGTGAAGCCACTTCTTGATAATCATCTTTGTTATTATTATATTTAGCTACTATTTCTCGATATTCTGCTTTTAATTTCGTAATTGATTCTCTATTTCTTTCTTCACTTAAAGTTATTTCTTTAATTTCTTCTAATAAAAAATTAGCTTTTGTTTTAATATAATATATTTGCAATTCTGTATGAGCAATTTTTTCATCTAAATCTTTGTACTTTTTATCATTAAATAAATCTTCAATTGCAATTAATTCATCCGTGATTTTAGGTATATCTGTATCTTTTATTTCATTAAATTTTTTATGCCATTCATCATAGTTTTCTTGCATTTTATCATTATTAACTAATGCCTCTACTTTATTTAATTCGGTTAAAATAGAAGCGGAAATAATTAAATTTTTATCTCTTTCTAAAGCTGTAATCTGATCTTGATATTTTTTACGTTCTTTTTTAGTTATAAGATTTAGGATAACAACAATAATAACTATCGCAAATATATAGTAAGTAATACCAATTAAGACATATGTTGTTACACTCATATAATTTGCCTCCTATTCTTCTTATATTATTTATAATATCATATATTTATAATAAAATACACTTTAAATCGACAAAATTGTCACTCTTTATACAAGATAAATGTTTGACAAAATAAGAGTTTAGTGTATAATTAATAGTGCGATGTATTTGGCAGCGCTTTATAGGTTAAAAGATGTGTTTATTACCATGTTTGGGATACTAGTAATTAGGGCTGCCCTAATGAAAGTATAAAATAAACTCCCCTATTAATACTAAAAGCATCCTTTTATGTAGCAATATTAAAGAAAGGAGAAATTATTTATGGCAAGATATACTGGTCCAACTTACAAAAAATCTCGTCGCCTTGGTTTTTCGACTTTAGAAAATGGTAGAGAATTAGCTAAAAGACCTTATGCACCAGGACAGCATGGAAATGACAGAAGAAGAAAATTAAGTGAATATGGTGTTCAGTTACAAGAAAAACAAAAAGTTAGATTTATGTATGGTTTAAATGAAAAACAATTCCATAGACTTTTTGATAAAGCTTCAAAAATGAAAGGTATTGTTGGTCATAACTTACTTAATTTACTAGAATGTCGTCTTGATAACGTGGTTTATCGTTTAGGTTTATCTACTACTCGTCGTGGTGCAAGACAAATAGTTAATCATGGACATATAACTGTAAATGGTAAAAAAGTTAATATTCCTTCATATCAAGTTAAAGTTGGAGATGTTATAGCAGTTAAAGAAAATTCCCAAGAACATCCAGCTATTAGAGCTTCTTTAGAAAAAACTCTTAAAAGACCTGATTTTGTAACTTTTGACGATAAAAAGTTAGAAGGTAAATTAACAAGATTACCTGACCGTTCTGAGCTTAACCAAGACATTAACGAAACACTTATCGTTGAATTCTACAACAGATAATTTTAAAACAGTTCATTACGAACTGCTTTTTTTTGACTTTAATATATATATACTTTCATTTTCTGTATTAATAGCTTTTATTACCTTATTAGCAATATCTACTTTACAAGCATTATAGACATCAAACATATCTGTTTTAATTTCCCCATAAGTTATAATACTATCTTGAATTTCGGAATTAACATATTCAATATCATCATAATCGTTAATTAAAGCTGCAATATTACATCTTTTTCTCCTTGTCAAGTCTTCATTATTAATAGATAAATTTTCCATTTGATGGCGAATTTTATCTATTACTTCTGTTGGATATTTAGTTTCGGCAATAATACTAATTATCAGGATATTATTATTAATTTCTCTTTCATAACTTAACATAGTAATTAACTCATTTTCCAGTAACTCTTCTTTAAATAAAGATGTTGCTCCAAAATTATTTCTTAAAATCATTCCTGTATAAATTCTTAATTCTAAATCATCAAGATTCTTGAAATTATCACGATTAATTTTATAAGTAACTTTTAGTTTTGGTAGTTCAACATTGCCTGTTTCTTCTTTATATGGAATATTTACCATTACTGGTTCATTACCTCTTTTTTTAATAGGTTCTTGATATGTATCAAATTCTTTATTATTCATATTTTCTTTAACGATAGCGGCTGCTTCAAAAGGATTAAAATTACCTGTAATAACTAAAAACATATTTTTAGGATGATAAAAAGTATCATAAACTAACTCCAAATCTTCTTTTGTTGTTTTCTTGACATCTTCTACTTCCCCAGTAACTAAATTTTTTCTTTTATCTTTAACATAAATACATTCATTAGCTCCATAGTAAAAAACATGGCCTGGATTATTTTTCCCCATTTTCACTTCTTCTGTAATAATTCCTTTTTCTTTTTTAACATTAGTTTCCGTAAAATAAGGAGTATAGACAAAGTTTAAAAGATGTTCTAAATTTTCTTTAAAATTAGATGAAGCAAAAACTTCATAAGATGTATATTCCGTTGTTGTAAAAGCATTACTACTAGAACCTAATTCACTAAAATAGTCAGTTGCATCACTTCCACCAGGTAGTGCAAAGTTAACATGTTCTAGAAAGTGAGCTACCCCATTAGGAACTTCACAATTTTCGCCTTGAACACTAAACTCAGTATCGATTGAACCATATTTGCAATTTAGGGTGATATAGAAATTATTAACTTTTTCATTAACCCACATAATAATAGGTAATCCAGAACTTGTTTCATCTAAATAGTATTTTTCATTAACACCACTAATATTTAGTTCTTTCATGTTTTACTCTCCTTTCTCTTTTAATAAATAAATTATATTTAGTTTGATTTTTTTAGCAACTTCCACAAGTTCTTTTTTAGTTATTGATTTAATTAACTCAATTCTTTCTTCTAATAGCGGAACTTTATCCAAATCATGAAATAAATAATTATTAATTATAGCTCCTGGCATATCTAAATTAGCTTTAACAGAAGAAATCAATTGCAATTTATTATTCTCTATTTCTTCTTCCGTTATTTTTCCACTTACCATATCTTTCATAGCTTTTTTAACTAATTTCACACTTAAATCATAAGATGATGAATCAATACCAGCATAAACTATTAGTGTATTATCATATTTATTGTACATGCTACTACAGCTGTAACACAATGAATTTTCTTCTCTTAAACTTTTACTTAATTTACAATTTAAACTTCCTGCTCCAAAAATCATGTTATATAAGTGAATACCAATATCTCTTTCTCTTTTATTTAAGTCATTAGTACTATAAACCATTATTAAGGAGCTTTGTTCATAATCACTATCTTCTTTTACTACTTGAGGTTTGTTTCTAGCTTCACATTTATTATAGAGCTTTAACGTATAATCTTTAACTACATCGAGTGTAAAGGCTTTTCCTATTTTTTCAATAACATAATCCATATCTAAATCCCCAATAATATAGATATCACATTTGAATTCTTTTAATAATTGTTTATAAGCCCCATAAAGGTTAGATGGTGTAATCTTCTCTAAGTCGTTCAAATAACCAGAACCATTAAAACTTATAGGAGAATTTTCATCCATATTTATCATACATCTTCTTAAAGCATATCTTACAGCATTTTCTTTTAAGCTATTAATTTCTGCCTCTAATCTATTTCTTATAATATTAAAAGTTCGATTATCAAATTCCTCATTTTTAACATTAGGATTTAATAACATATCAAAAGAAAAGTCTAAAACATCATCTAGATAATCTTCTTCACAATATTTCGGATTCAAAAAACTAGTTATAAAATTAATTATATAACTATTTCCTACTCTACTAGTTGAAGAACGGAATGTTGCATTATATAAACTTTCTAATTTTAAAACTACTTCTCTTCTTGTTTTATAATTTTTATTAGACATATTTAACATATCCGCTAAGAAGTTAAACTTAGTAATTTCATCTTTTTTTATTCCTTTACGAAAAATAACTTCCATTGTACAATTTTTAAATTTATCAGTTTTAATTGTATGAATTGTATAAGTATTACAATCAATTTTTTTATATTGCATAGTCCACCTCTTTTATTATTATGGTTATTTGTATTTACATTATAACAAAAAAAAGATTCTTTAAGAACCTTTTAATAATTATTATTTTTAGTATTTACATATGGTGCTTTAACACTTTTAACACTATCAGCTATTTTGATAAGTTTTCTTCCATTGTAAACATTTAAATCAAATTTGCCACTCTTACTAGAATATCCAGTAGAAATATAAATAATATTATCTTTTACATAATTGAAATCTTTAACATCTTCAACTAAAGTCTTAGCTTTTTTAGAAGTAGTAGACATTAATGATCCACTATTATCATCGGCATCATAATTTCCTAAGAAATATAATTTATTTCCTTTATGATTAGGATTTAAACTTGTTGTTTTTACATCATCTGCTACTTTAGTAGCTTTACCACCTTTAATTATATTTAACTCACCAACATATGATTCTACATTAGAAAATGCAATTAATCCTTTATCATAATAAGTATAAACATAAGAGTAAGCATCATCTAAAACTGTTTTTGGACTACTAGCTTTACTACCTACTTTAGAGTAATTTAGTTCATATTTATCATCGTCTCTTACAGTATAATATACTTCATTACCATTATAGATATAAGCACTTTTTATATCTTCAGCATCATCTATTTTAATAGCTTTTTTAGTTCCTTTTTGATAATATAGTTCTTCATCTTCATCTAAATATACTATTTGTTGTTCTTTAGCATCAGCATCTAAAACACTAACATCTGACACTAATTTTGTAGCTTTAGTTCCTTTTACGTAATAAACATCACCATCATTGTTCGTATATATTATTTTGTCTAATTCTTCATTCGCGTCTAAGATATTATTAACGTCAGAAACAATTTTTGTAGATTTTTTACTACTTACTTTATAAATGTATAAATCATCATCAGTAGTTTGATAAAGAATTTTTGAGCCATCTTCACTTAAAGCTTGATTTTCAACATCACTTGCAACTTTAACTTTATCTTTTTTACCATTCATATTTCTGAAATATAATTCGTCTTCTTTTGTATAAAATATATTGTTATCAGCAGTTCCAACAACATAATCTACATCATTATCAATTTTTTTAGATTCTTTTTTATAAGTATATAACTCATCGTCAGTGTTAGTATAATAAATATACTTGTCATCATCACTAAAACCAAATGATTCGACATCTTTGTCAATCTTTGTTGTATCTTCACCTTTCTTTTTGTCGTATAGATATAAGTTATCATCTTTAGTATATAGAATAAATCTTTCTGTTGTATTAGCATATTGTACATCATTAGAACTATCATTAGCTAATTTTACTGGTTTCTTACCGTTAGATCCTACAACCATCAAATCTCCATCATCTGTAGTATAAACTACACCATAATCTGGCACTTTGCTTTCCTTACTAAAAGAATTTGCAACACCTCTTATTAAAAGGATAACTAAAACTAGACAAATAATTCCAATAAGAAGATGCTTTAATGAAAAACTTCCAATTTTCATTGATCTTAGTTTTGAAAAATTATCATCTTGAATAGTACTATCTAATTCAATTTCACTTTCTACATTTTCTTCTTTTACTACTTCTTCAACATCTTTAGCAATTTTTTTAGGTGCTGTTTTTTTAGCACTAGATGTTTTTTTAGTAGTCTTGACTTCCTTAGAAGGAGTCTTTTTTGCATTTGCCATATAAAAACCTCATTTCTGTTATAATTATATTAAATATAGCAGAATAAATCAACAAAATAATTCGACATTTTTTGCTTTTTTATTTTATGGAATATACAATGAGTTCATGTTGGGCTCTTGTACAAGCTACATAAAGTAAATTTCGTTCTTTATTATTAAAATAAGAATCTTTATCAGTATAAACTATAACAGAATCAAATTCTAATCCTTTTGCAATGTAAGCAGGTAATACTACTAGCTCTTTATTAAACTCAATAGTATTTGATTCAATTAAAGATATTTTAACTTTATCTTTTAATAAGTTGAATACTTTTTCGGCTGCAAAAGAATCTCTCGTAATAATAGCAATACTTTTATATTTTTCTTGTAAATGAGTTACATCTTCTTCTAAATATTCTAGTTTTTCTCTTAATACTACTGGAATTTTATTATCTTTTCTAATAGCACAAACATGGTTTAAATTCAAAATTTTATTAGTATATGCTATAATTTCAGCACTAGAACGATATGTTTTAGTTAACTCTATATAAGCACTTCTTGGAAAAAGATGAGTTAATTCATTTAAAGTCTTATATTTATAATATGGATTTATCGTTTGATTAACATCTCCTAAAATCGTAAAATTAGCATTTTTAAAGACTTTACTAATTATTAAATATTGTAAATAACTATAATCCTGGGCTTCATCTATTACTACTTGCTCAATATATTTTTCATAGCCAAAACCTTCTAATAATCCTTTTAAATAAGTTAGTATTAAAGCATCTTCATATTTAATTTCTTTACTATTTTTGAATTGCTCTAACTCATTTTCACTCATTTTTATTTTTGCAAAATCACTTTTAAAAAACAAACAAAAAATCTCTTTAAAATCATTAGTAAAATTAGCATTCTCAAAAAGCAATTTCTTATATGTAGCGCTCTTCTTATGTGTTCCTTTATAATTTCTTTCACTTAATTTATCCGCAATAGTATCTACCCGATCTAATAAAACTAAGCTATTATATCTTTTATGCAACATTTCGTTAATTTCATCTTTGGATATAATATAAATTTCATTTTCAGTAAAATCACTAATAAATTTGGCTTTCGAAACGTAATCCAAAACAAAGTCTTCCATATCTTTAATAATATTATCACTTTGTTTATAAAGGACTAACTTTTTATTATTTTCTCCATTTTTATAATAACGCCCAATAAAATCAACATAGTTTTCGACTTTTTTAAATCCAATAAGCTCTTTTTCTATATAATCATTAAAAGTAGTTTGCATTGTATTATCTTCCCCTAGTTCAGGTAAGACATTTGAAATATACTCCGTAAAAATCCGATTTGGTGAGAAGATAAGAACTTTGGAACTTGTTAAGTTTTTTATTTTATAAAGCAAGAAAGCGATTCTATGTAGTGCTACACTAGTCTTCCCGCTACCAGCAATTCCACTAACAATTAAATTCTTATCCGTTATGTTTCTAATAACAGCATTTTGTTCACTTTGAATAGTATTAACTATATTTTTCATTTTTTCAGAGCTTTCCCCAGCCAATACTTCTTGAAGCATATCATCTTCTATATTAATAGAACTATCAAATAATCTAACTAGTTTTTTATTTTCAATCTTATACTGTCTTTTTCTTTTTAACTCACCCTTAATAGTTCCACCTGGAGCTAGATAAGAACAAGGGCCAAGTTCATAATCATAATAAATACTACAAATAGGACTACGCCAGTCGTTAATGATATTTCTTAATTTATCATCTTTTAAATAAGTAAGCCCAATATAGATAACATGGTGTTCTAAATCTTCATCATCAAAGACAATGGATGCAAAATAAGGATTATTTTTTACCCTTAAAAGTTTTCTAAAATAATCTTTTTCCATTAACATCATATTTGCTTCTAAGTTAGATTCGCTTTGAACTGCTGCTAAGTCTCCAGAGTCCATACTACTTTTATTATCCCAAGCAAATTTTTTAAACTCTTTAATTTTTTCTTCTTCTAGTTCAATATCGCCACCAAGTTCATCAATTTTTTTACTAATTTTTAAGTTAATACCTCTTAATATTTTCTTTTCTTTTTCTAGTTCAATACCCTCTATTGCCATACTACCATCCTTACACTTGAAAATAGTTTTCTAATCACGAAAACTATTTATTTTCTTCTTAATTGTATCAAACTTTCAAATTAAAACTCAAGAAAAGGATAATTATTTGACACTTTTTGATTTTGATTTTTGCAATATAAACCTATCTAATGTGTGATTTTCTATCGCACCATTTTCTAGTTCTTCTAATGTCATATAATTAGTAAAGGTTTCTATAAGTATTTCTTTTATTTTTTCACTAACAGAATTATGTGCATTACAATCTAAACAGCAATTTAAATACCTAATAGTGGCTTTATTAATATTTCCCCATATAAAATCGTAGTTATCCGAATAACTTAAGAAGTATTTGATATAATTTTCAAATTGTTCATAAACAATCTTTCTTTTTTGAATTTTATCTAAATAAAATAAATTGAGATCTGTCTTACCCGCTTGTCTTATCACTTGTTCTTCATATAATTTTAAAGCATTAAGAGCTTTATAGATTTCTTTATTTCCAATACGATATAATAAATTTAGAGCATTTTGCCAATCCAAAGTAGTATGACTTAACAAATAACGAAGAAAAGCAATATTTTTGTTTTTTATCTCTTGAAAAGAGACAATATATCCTTGACCTGATGTTAAATTCGTTAGTATTAAATCTTTACAGATTGTTTCTTCTTCAGTTTTTTTAATAGCCTCTTTACTAATTTCTTCAGTTATTGGAAAATGAGTAACATATATTTCTGGTTCTTTATCTAGTCTACTTCTTTTTAATTTTTTATTTGCTAAATCATATAAATCGATAAAATATTTAGGAACTTCAATTGAAGAGTTAATAATATTTTCTAAAGTACCAAAATCTCCTATATTATGTTTTCTTAAAAAAGTTATTTCTTCACCATTCATAGGTCTTATATTTTTATTAAAATATCTATCTGCTTTATATATCGCAACGTTTTCCAATTTGATCATTTTATTTTTCTTCTTTCTTAATGGTTTTCTTTAACATAAATCTATCTAATGTATGGTTTTCTACTGCTCCATTTTCAAGTTCTTCTAGTGTCATATAATTAGTTAAAGTAGCAATTAAATTATTTCTACTTCTAATAGCACGCTTTCTTGTACTTATTATACATTCTTTTAATAAGTCATTGACATTTTTACCTCGTCTACCCCATATAAAATCATCTTGAAAAGATAATAAGTACTCTATATAAGAAACTATTTCTCTTTTAACAATCTCTTGTTTTGCTTCTTTATTTAAGGCAAATAAGTCAGTACCAATTTCATGATTTTCTTTTGCTTGTCTTTTTATTTGCTCTTCATAATAGTCAAAGGCTTTAATAACTTTTTTAACAGCATCATTACCAATTCTTGGAAATAACTTTAAACTATTTTCTCCATTGGGAGTTGTATGTTTAAGAAAAAATCTTACACTTTGCATATTTAGGTTTTCAATATCTAAAAAAGTTACTCGCCATTCAGCATCAATAACAGCATTTAATATTAAATTTTTAGCAAGGGTTTGTTCTTCAGTTACTTCTAAATCTTCTTGATTTATATTTTGAAGATTATTAGAAGTCCATATTTTTGACGTTTTATTAATCATACAATCTTTGTTAATATAATTAACTGTTAATTCAAAAAGTTTAATGAAATATGGTGATACTTCTTCTTTTTGAATAATCATTTTTTTAAGTTGAGCAAAGTTTTTTAATTCTTTTTCTTTAATAAACTTTAGTTCTTGAACTCCCATTTTTTCTATCCAAGAAGAAAAGAATTTATCAGCTCCATATACTGCAATATTTTCTAGCTTTATCATTTAGCTTACCTTCTTTCTATTTAATTTATAGACATTTTCTCTTGATCTTCCTACTTGTTCTAAACTTAATGTTTCTAAGTAAGGAGCAGGATTTATATTAGCACCTGTATCAAAAATACTATAAAAACAATTTATTAATTCTTTAGATATACCTATGTATTCTAAATAGTTTAAGTAAAGATAAAATTCTTCTAAAGAATATAAATGAACTTTACCTTCTAATAAAAAATTTAATATAACCATATAATAACAATATAAGTCAGTTGCAGCACTCGGAATTATTGTATCATTTTGTTTTTCATATTTACCATAAATTTCATATTTCATAAAATTATAATTAGATAAATATAAGCTTGGAAATATTTTATTATCTGCTATCTTACAACTATCTAAATCAACAGCTCTTAAAATACCATTTTTATCGATAACAAAGTTGGAAGCATGTAAATCATTTAAGAAAAAATCTTTCAATTCTGTTTTTTCTCTTATCGACTTCATTTTAGATAATAATTCTCCAATATCTTGTAAATGCTTTTTCTTTTCTTCAAGAGGAATTTTTTTGTTCTCTAGTACTAGAGACAGATTGACTCCGTCAATCAAAGGCGAAGTAAAACCGACAATTTCATTATTAATACTTATTAAATAATCTGGTATTACTAACAATTCTGGTAAAATCTCAAGATAAGTATCAAGCATTTCAACAGTATAAAGTTTATTAGCAAAAGAACTGCCTTTATTATTATAAAGTTTTTTGAATACTTTATCTTGATTATGATAGTGAAATTCGAATATTTTCGATTCGCTACAAGTTATTTTATTAGATAATTTTAATGGTTTTAAATTTTCAAACGCTCTTTTTGAAATATTTATTGTTTTCATATTTTTCTTCTAATAAACCTATCTAAGGTTCTATTTTTAACAACACCATTTTCTAACTCAGTTAATGTTGTATAGTTTGTAATCGTATTAATCATTCTTTCTTTATTTCTATTAGCTATTTTACTTTGTGATATTAAAGCTTCTTTCATATATCTGATTTTTACTTTATTATTATCTCCCCAAACACATCTTAAAGCGTTAGCTTCTAAGTAATCTACATAACTTGCTAATTCTTCAATTACTATGGCTCTTTTCGCATCATAGTTTAAATGAAATAAGTCAATTCCAAAAGAGTGTTCTTCTTCATTTTGTCTAATAAGTTGTTCTTCAAACAATTTAATCGCATATTTAATGACTTCTAAATTGTATAATCCAATTTTTCCCGCTTCTAATATTAATGGTTTTGAAATAGAATTTTGATAATAGAATAATTTTTTTATTTCAAAAACACTTAAGTCTAGTAAAAAATTAAAAGTAGCCCTTCCATATTGCCCAACTAAAGCCTCAAGTATAAGCTCTTTACCTTTTGTACTTTTTTCACTAGTTTCTTTTTCTTCCTTAGAAATCATATCTAAATTTTGAAAAGGTATAGTACTACTTAGACAATATTTTTCTTCTAATAAACTTGTTTTTAATAAAATCTCTTCACAACTTTCTTTAATAAAATAATTATAATACTTTTCTTTAATAAAATAATTAAAACAATTTGGTTGTTCCTGTACTATTTTTCTTAAATCACCAATAGTTTGAATATTCATTTTTCGAAAAAATTCTTCTTCTAAAGAAACTGATCTTCCAAAAAATTTAAACATTTCAGTTACTAAAACATTTTGTAAATCAAGCATAAAATCCCCTTCCCTTAAGGTTGTATAATACCAAAACTAAATAAAAAAAGCAAGATTACTTGTCGTATCTTACTTTATTTTTGATATCGTTATTTAGTAAATCAATAAATTCTTCTATTTTTAAAGTAGTAGTTTCTTCACTACCTGCTCTTCTGTAAGAGATAGTATTATCGTCTTTTTCTTTCCCGCCTAAAATCAACATATAAGGTACTTTTTTAACAACAGATTCTCTTAATTTATAACCTAGTTTTTCGTTTCTCTCATCAATTTCAACTCTAAAACCACTACTTGCTAACTTATCAAATACCTCTTTAGCATAATCTAGGTGATATTCATTATTAACAGGAATTACTTTAACTTGTTTAGGAGCTAACCAAGCTGGTAAATAGCCTTTTGTTTCTTCCAAATAATAAGCTATAGTTCTATCAATTGCTCCAAGAATAGCTCGATGAATTACAATTGGCGTTTTCTTCTCTCCACTAGCATCAACATAAGATAGATTAAAACGCATTGGTAAGCAGAAATCTAATTGACAAGTTGATAATGTATATTCTGGTCCAATCGCAGGTTTTACTTGCACATCTAATTTAGGGCCATAAAATGCTGCTTCACCTATTTTTTCAACATATGGATATCCATAATCATCTAAAATCTTTCTTAATTTCGTTTCAGCACTATCCCACATCTCATCATCAGGATAATATTTTACTTTATCTTCCTTATCTCTTAGCGATAACTCAAAGCGAAATTCAGTAATACCTAATTCTTTATATGTTTCTAAAATTAAGTTAACAACTTTCGAAAATTCATCTTCAATTTGTTCACTTGTTACAAATAAGTGGGCATCGTTTTGACAGAATGTTCTAACTCTTTCAATTCCTTTTAAACTTCCTGATGTTTCAAAACGACAATCTCTTGCAATTTCACCAATACGAATTGGTAAGTCACGATAAGAATGGATGGCATTCGCATAAACCATCATATGATGAGGACAGTTCATGGGACGAAGAACAAATTCTTCTCCTTCTACTTCCATTTTTGGAAACATACTTTCTTGATAGTGATCCCAATGTCCAGAAGTTTTATAAAGTTCAACATTCCCTAAAGGTGGTGTTAAAACATGTAAATAGCCTAATTTCTTTTCTTTATCTTTAATATAGTTCTCTAGTTGTTCCCAAATAAAGTATCCATTAGGCAAATAAATAGGGAGTCCTTTACCAACTAAATCACTAGTCATAAAGATATCTAAATCTTTACCTATTTTACGATGGTCTCTTAACTTCATTTCTTCTAATTCTTGTAAATGAGCATTTAAATCTTCTTCTGTTTTAAAACAAACGCCATAAATTCTTTGTAAAACTTTGTTATTAGCGTCCCCTTTCCAGTAAGCACCACTAAATTTAATTAACTTAAAATATTTAATTTCTTTAGTGTTTTCCATATGTGGACCACGACAAAGATCTGTAAAATCTCCTTGTGTATAACAAGAAATAACGTTTTCATCTTCCATTCTACTTATTAAATCTAATTTGTAAGAATCATCTTTAAACATCTCTAGTGCTTCATCTTTTGTAATTTCTTTTCTAATAATATTTTTAGCACTTTTAGAGCACTTCTTCATTTCCCGTTCAATACGTTCTAAATCTTCTTCTTTGATGACATCGTCACCTAAATCAATGTCATAGTAAAACCCTTCTTCAACTACAGGTCCTACCCAAAATTTCGCATTTGGATACAAATGCTTAACAGCTTGTGCCATCAAGTGAGCACAACTATGATTTAAAATATTTAACTCTTCATTTTCTTTAAAATTTACCATTTTATTTTCCTTCTTTCCTAATTAATTCTTTTTTTAATGCTAAGTCTTCTAAAACATCGGTCAAATAAGTTGAAGTACATCTTTTTTCTTGAGTATTCCACATATTTAATAACATTCTATGCTCAGGATACTTATTTAAAATTTCTTCTACTTTTTCAGTTTGAAGTATACTTCCATAATTATTAGGGAGTAAAATATTAAATAATGATAATCCACTTGTTCTTAAATCAATTTCTCTACCAGTATCCTGATTAAGAAAAATGGCAACTTTTTGATTAATCAAATCTTTATCAATCTTATTATGACTAGTATCTTGAGTTTCTCTAGTATATGGAACAAAATCTGGTAAGGCTTCTTTTAATCTATTAGATACTTTGTATAGTTCTGTATAGTAATACATATCAAAATTATCGTCTTCATCCAATTCTGTTTGTTCTTTTATTGTTTCTACTTTACCATCAGAATATATTAAGATTATGGCTTTTTTTGAAATATAATCTAAATCACGCTGTAATTCTAACCTCTTCTTTTCTTTTTCTAGTTTTGTTCTTGTTTCTTCTTTTTGGGAATATCTTAGTTCACTTGTCTCTACATCATAAAAGTTAAAACAATTTCTCTCATCTTGACTATAGTGATAAAATAATTCTAAACTAATACTTGCTTGTTCAAAACTCCTAAAAGTGTTTGGTAAAAAAAGTGCTGGACTAGTTTCGTTTAGTATAACAGTAAATCCTTTTACTATAAGTTCAAGAATTATTTTTTTATCTTTTATAGCCATTTCATTTTTTTTAATTGCTTCAATTGTTCCATCACTTTTTACAACTATTAAATATTTATTATCAATCGCTTCCATTCTAACCCTCCTAAAAATAAAACCACATTACTTGCAAGGAGCAAATAATGCGGTACCATCCTTTATTTTTCTTAATTATAGATAACGGTTTAACCCGGATTTTATTAAACCACTTAGAAGATAGTAATTATTAGTTCCTTTGTTAGTTTTCACCAAACACTAACTCTCTTTAAAGAAGAAATCTAATAATCTTATTCTTCATCATCGCGTTAAATAGATTATAGAACAAAAATTTAGCATAGTCAAATAATTATTTTTTTCTTCCTATAAAAATAACTAATACTAGGACAATTACAGAAACTATAAAAATACTTCCACAAGTTATTAAAGTATAATCTTTTTTTTCTTCATTTTTCTTATCTTCTAGTTCTTCTTTTACTTCTTTAGGACTAGTTATGACAAATTCACTAAAATGAGAAGTTTTAAAAATCAAAGTATCGTTTTCATATTTGGAATCAATTTTTTCTAATTCTTTATCATCATTATAATAATAAACAACGTAATTACCACTAGTTAATTTAATACTTACTTCTATTTCTTCACTTGGCTCTACTATATTTTCACCATTTTGTAATTTAAAGTTATAAATATATTTTACTTCTTCATTTTCTAATTTTTTACTAATTTCATCTTTTAAAGAATCTATTTTATTTTCAGCTATAAACACAGTATCAATTGATACTCGACTAGTACTTTTAATTTTTATACCAAAGCCTTTATTTTCAAAATTAATTACTTTAGTATCTTCTTCATTTTCTATTGGTTTAGTATTGGTTAATTCTTCACTTACTCTTAAAACAAGATATTTTTCTTCAATACTTAAAGTATAATTTCCTTTAATATAAGTTTTTATTCTCTCTTCTAAGTTTAACGTATTAGAATTTAACATCTCAGTCATAGAAAGACCTATTTCTTGAAACTTCAAAATACCATTACCGCTTAAATTTATAATACTATTATTACTTTCTTCAATAAAATTAATTGTATTTTCCCCATTTATTTCCCAATTAGTTTCTTTATATAACATTACATCATAAGTATTAAAATTATTTAGTCTTATTCTATAATCTCCTAAAGCTTCTATTGTATCATTTTGATACTTACCAAGTTCATTAGAAATCATTCCATCATAACTAGTTGTATAAGCATTATCAATACTATTATGCCACATAAAATAGTTATCTTCAGCCTTCACTTCACACAAACATATAAAAAAAGCAATAATTAAAAGAAAAAATTTCTTCACAACGCCAACTCCTTATCTTAGATAATTATATCACAAGTAAAAATAAAATATGAACTTATTCGATACTATCTAAATAATTATTAATCTCATCAATTGCAAAGCCTTTTAAATAGAGTTTATTCTTTAATTGATATTTAAGTTCATTTCCTCGATATTTTTTACTTAATTTATTAAATAATTTATTACCTTCTTTAAAAATTATATTTTCATCAACTTTTATATCTTTACTATCAAGGACTTCATTTATCAATTCTTTACTATATCCCATATTTCCCAAATCATAAATAATTTTGTCTTGCAATTTCTTTAAAGAATTATTATGATTAGATTTAATTTTTTTACTTATTATCTTATCAATTCTTTCTATCCAAATAGCATCTTCAATCTTATTTAATTCTTCTATAACATAATGCTCATCAATTCCTAATTTTTTTAATTCTCTTTCAATTTTAAGTGGCCCATTTAATGTTAAATTAAGTTCACTATTAAGATAAGCGCTAGTAAACAACAAATCATTTAAATATCCATCTATGTCTAATTTATTAATTGTTTTCGTAACTATTTTTTTATCATAATCTTTCTCTAAATACTTAATTACCTCTAATTTACTTCTTAATTTTCTATTAATATATCTAAGAGCTTTATAATATGACTCTAGCTCATCATTATATTTCATTATTTCTAATAACTTTTGTTTATCAAATTTTTTATTCACAAGCAAATTAAAATTAATAATAACATCATCATATAATTTAATCGTTGATTCATCATCGAATGTAAGTAAATAATTATTATCTTTTAATTTTTTAAATTTTACTATTTCCATTAACATCATCTCTAAAATCATTATATAATATCGAACGTTTATTTGTCAATAACATTATTGTGTATTCTTTTCAGAAATTAATTCACTTAAATAGACGATATTTAATCCTTTACTTTTTATATAATTTATAACTGTTTCAATTTCTTTTGTCGTTAAATCTTTATTTATTTTTATAATAGATCCATTTTCTATCTCTTTTTTAAAGTTAACTAAATTAGATTTATTAAGTTCTTTTGCTTCAACTAGATAATAATTTTTCTTTTTACACTCTTTTAAATTAACTGAGCCATTTACAAGACATATCCCTTTATTTTTTTCTTTTTTAGTTAATTCTTTATCTAATTCATTAAACTTACTATATTCATTGTTAATGACTTCTTCTTTATCAACATAGTTGTTTATATCTACTAAAAAAGAATATTTAACTTCTAATTGATCTAAAAAGCTAGCAGTATCTTTATTATCAATTATTAAAGATACTGCTTTTTTTTCTTTATTACCATTAATAATTATTTTATCTTTATTATTTTCTAAAGATATTTTTGGAGATATTTGTTCATAAACTAAATAATATTCATTAAAAATATTATATGGCCGCATTTTATTAAATGAATCTAACTCGTTTACAACTAATCCATTTAATCCAGGTATAATATAATCATCATTAATTATAGCATCAATACTAGATACAGCTTTACTATCTTTAATGTCAATAATATTTTTCATAATAGGATTAGCATTACGAGCAAGAATCGCAGCTTTATTAGTATAATAAAAACTAAAAATTAGTATAGCAAACAATCCTAGATATTCTAGTACTTTTTTCATTTTATCACCTAATAAATATATATGCCTTAAAAAAAACAATATTAATTATTTAAGTTTAATATTGTTTTTATTTATGAGAATTATGCTAAAACTTTGAACAATATATCTTTATGCTACACTTTTTAAGCTATTAGAAAAGCTAACTAATTTCTCTTGAACTTCTTCAAGACTTAACTTCTTTGCTTTTTTATCTTCATAAGTATAAAAAGACATATAATGTTCCGAATAATTTTCTATAATTTTTTCAAATGCTTCTACTTGTTCTGTACTAGAAAAAGCATTTGGAACCATAACCTTAAAACCAGGCAAATCAAGCATTGTATGAGTCATTATATCTTTAATTTTAAAATTGACAAACAAAGCACAGCCATTATTGTGAAGAGTATGTCTTATTTCAATACAATTACTATCTGCAAAATCACACTTATTACATATTTCATTAAAGTATGGACCATTTTCTTTTAAATCCTTAAAATATCCTAAATGGCTATTAATATTTGTCTTAACTGGCACACTTTCTATTGTTCCATCAGGATAAACAATGACAATCGCTTGAAACATGAAATTATAAATAAAAATCTTATCCATTTCTTTAGCTCCTTTTCTATTTTCTTCTATTTTCACTAACTAAATCTAAATCTATAGTTAACTGTTTAATTCTCTCAATTATTCTCCTTGCTTTTACTTGGTCATCACTATAACTAGAAGCTCTTAAATGCTGTTCTAATTCCTCAATATTTAAGTTAGATGTAAAAAATGTTGTTTTATAATTATTCATTCTACTTTGTAATATTGTTCCAAGTATCTCATCCCGACTCCACTCAGTAACTTTTTCAGCCCCAATATCATCAATAAGAAGTAAATCAACTTCTTTCAAATAATTCATCGTATTTCCATAATTATCAAAATCTTCTTTAATATCACTTAAGAGTTCAGGATAATAAACTATTTCACTATTTATATTCTTCTTTTTAAGTTCATTAAATAAAGCACTAATTAAGTAAGTCTTACCTGATCCAAAACTACCATGAAGAAATAATCCTTTGCTTTTCTTAGATGGTTCATATTCCTTACAAAAATTAGTCAGCCATCTAATTACTTTCGTTCTTTTATTGTCACTTATATCAATATCTTTAAAACTAGCATTTTTAATTTCGTCATCTTGACTTGTTTCATTTGCTTTCATTTCTTTAAAGTATTTACAAGGAGCATAAGAAAAAATTATTTTTTCATCTTTGCACTCTGGATAATAAACATGCCCTTCTAATCTATTTTTGCAAAATGCTATTCCTTTACAACTATCACAATTATTTAACTCTTGCACTGTATCTTCTAAACTACTAGTATATTTCATAGCTACATCTCCTGGACATTTCAAAGTGGCAACTAAACGTTTAAACTTTTCTTCTTTACAAGCTAAAATAAAATTATGTTTTAAGTCCATTTTTCCTTTTGCTTTCATCTCTTTCATTTCTAACATTTTATCACCTAAATTCTTTTAATAATTCTGTTAATTCAATTCGCTCTTCTTCACTTATTTCTTCTTTTTCAATTGTTTCATTAAACCACACTGGAGTTTTTAAACTTACTCTCTTATTTGTTTTATTTTCAATTTTCTTATTAATTTTCTTATTTTCTTGAATCGCTAATTCCATGGCTTCTTTAGCAGTTTCTACACCATTTCTTTTCCATTGTCCAGCAATTGTTTCGACAAATGCTTGATTTAATTTATTATTATTTTTCTTTAAGACATAATCAACTAAGACATTAACGACAGCTGGTTGAAGTTTTACATCTTCAAGTAATTCTTCTAATAATTTTAAATCTCTAGGTGTTGGAGAACTTCCTTTATATTTGCTTTTCAAAAAATCATGAGGGGTTGTATTTTCAAAAACAGCAATTATTTTATCTTTATTACTCATTCCTCCACTTGGTGTTTTTAAATATTCTGGTTGCGTTCGATAAATTAACGTTGGTAAGTTTCCACTGTTATTATATTGATAATATTTTCTTGCGGACTTTCTTAATTCTTCTTTATTAATACTTCCATTTTCATTAATAACCATTCTTAAAAGTTCAATCATCTTTAAAGTATCTAAGTTGTAAACAAACGATAAATTAGTGATTAATTCTTTCGTTTTCTTATTGAATGTTCTTTCATTAATTAAAGTCTTAGGTAAAGAACTAATTAATAAATTAAAATCTATTTGATCAGTAATATTTAGTCCTAGACTTTTCTTTTCTCTTGCTAAAATAGGTTCTATCATATTACTTGATTTAAAAGTCATATTCATGGGCTTAGTAATATCTTCATACTCTTTTAAATCAATATGAAGTTTCGAATATTCTAGCTTTAAAAGTTCATATTCTTCTTTACCAATATTGTTATATAAAACAATATTAAAAACTGGATTGTTAAAAAATTCGTTAGCAGAAAGTGGTGAATAAAGCTCATAAACATAACTATTAGAATCACCCTCTTTAAAATAAGTTTTTAAAAGTCCAACTGCTTCTAAAGTTTCTCTAGCTGTTTTTATTATATCAAGGCTAGTACGCATTATTGTCATTAAATGATGATGCGTTAAGTCTCCACTCATTATTTCTAATTTATCTAAGTCACGAATTAAAGTCAAATATAAAGCTACTGGTATTGGGCCAATAATTGGTTCATATAAAGTAATTAGGTTATTTTTATCTTTCTCTGTAAGAATAGTTCTATTAACAATTGTGTATGTATCTGCTGGAAGTAAACTTATTATTTTCATAACCTACACCACCTTATTAATATAATTATAATCTATATATCTCTTCTTCACAAGAAAAAAAGTACTAATTAGTACTCTATAATTTAAAAATTTTTCTTTTATTTGACAAATTTAAAATAATAGTTATTAGGGCAATTACTAAGAAAATAAAAATACATATAACAAAACCACCTGTATCAGGATTTTCTATTTCATTTTTTGATGAATTTTGTTGATTTTGAGATACATTATTATTCTGTTCATCGCTTATATTACCTTCTCCTTGGCCGAAATTAGAACTATCTTCTACAGGATTTTCAGGAAAAGATGAATCTTCAGGATTTTTCTTCTCATCAATTAATTCATATACACCATCACTATTAGGTATAGGTAACTCAATTTCTTTTTTTAAAGTAATTATTGGACGAATTGCAGCACTATCTATGCCTTCCATATCAGTTGAAAAAAATAAAGTATTTTCTAATGTAGTTCCACTTGTAGTTATTATTCTTGTTTTATATTCAATACGTGTACTAGAACTTTCAATATAACGAGAAGCTAAAAAATAAGGTAAAACTTTCCCACTAGGATCTTTTCCTACTAAAGTATTTAAGTTCTTACTTACTAAATCCATATCTTCTTGATAGCCAGTGTCTGTAGGACATGCGGATGAAGAAATATCTGTACATATTTCTGTTTGATCTTTATATCCCATATGTCTTACTTTTAATACATAATCTTTATTTACATATTGTGCTGCAATTGTATTTAGAGCACCTATAAAATTTGTATATCCAACTGATCCTTGAAAATAAATTGCTTTACTTGAGACATATTCTGATACAACATCTACTGTTCCATCGGCATTCTTTCTTATCACTCGCCATAAGTTAAGCTCACTTGGATTGATTGTCTGATCACTATCATATCCTGTTAAATCTTTTGATATAGTATATGAAATAGTATTTGGAGTCATTTTAATCCAATCACCAACATTAACTTCACTAATTTTTTTAGCCTCTATATTATCTATGCAAAATATAAATAAGAAAATTATTAATAAAATATATTTATAAACTCTTTTTTTCATTTTTTGACTCCCAACTATTATTATATTATCACAAAATTAAGAAAAATTATTATTTTATTTGAAAAAAATAATACAATTAATTGTACTAAATAAAAAAGTAATATCTGTTTTATTACTTTTTTATAATTACTTTATCTCTGCTCCACCAAATAAACAAAAACTTTCAATATATACATTAATAACTTTTTTCTTTCCGTTAGAAGTCTTTTTCTTTACTTTGTTTTCTATTCCTCCTAAAATGTTTATTCCACTAGTAATGACATTAACATCTTCTGGCAAAAAGATATCTACTCCGCCAAAGATACTTTTAGTTTTAATATAAATATCATTTTTCAATTTTAAATCACTTAAATCAAGATCAACACTTCCAAATAAAGAGACACAAGTACATCCTTCAAAATCGTCATTTATAACTCTCTCATCAGCTTCACCAAAAATTCCCACATATAAAGGAACACTTCTATTTCTTGCTTTAACAACCTTATCTTTTCTAAAAATAGAAATGAATAAACTAAGAGCAATTAAAACAATAAAACAAGCTAGTAGTGTCTTCCATAAAATATCAAAATTAATAATTCCTTGATTATAAAGGATTATTTCTACTCCAAGTAGAAGAGCATAAAAACTAACACCTTTCCCATTTTGAAATAAGAAAGTTTCTAATGCTGGGATAATAATGAATAAAGCCCACCAACCTTTAAAGAAAACCTTAATATTCCAAATGGAAAAAGCATTTCCAATAATTAATATTCCTACAACAAATAAAAATACTGATAAAATTACATGATATATTTTTTCTTTCACTTCCAACACTTCCTTAAATATAATATTATACACAATTTAATAAAAAAGAAATAAAATTTTTATTCTACTCCGCAAAAAGTATTCGAAAAATCAATATCTTTTCCAATAATAATGTCACTTCCAACACTTTCACTACACTTTAAAATCCTAAAATCATCGTAAATATATAATTTAGTACCATCACTTTCTTGTGTCTGTTCATCACTAGCTTTTTCTAAAAGAGATGTTATTTTGATTTTTCCACTAGATAAAAGACTACTAAGTTCATAAATATTTTTTTCATCATATTTTATAATAATATTATTTAAACACTTAATATATAAGTTATAATCAGCTCCACCATATATAAGCCTTTTCTGGTTATCACAAGTTGGTTCTTCACTAGTAATAATTTCGTACTCATCTTTAGAAGAAGCTTCTACTATTTTCGTATCTTCCATATAAATAACGTATTTATTATTTTCCTCTTTTTTATGCCATACTCGACCAATTAAAGTTATTGAATCATAAACTTCATAATTAGCTATCTCCTCATCAGTACTATTAAACAATGCTCTTAAAGTAATATTATCAGCAAAATTAACATAACCATTAATTGTTATCTCATTAAATTTATAAGGTTGCATCTCAACATAGCTAGAACCATCTTTACTACTTATTTTTCCACTTATTTTAAAGTATTCATTTTTATATTCATCAAAATTTTCGACTACTTCCGATAAAAAGGCATTAACATCAATTGCTTCCATTTCACTAGCATCACAATAATATCCTAGTTTATAAAATCGATCGACTTTTAAAGCTTTTCCTTTGCAATCCCAAACCCGATAACCTAAAGCATTTAACACTCTAGAATCATCAGAAGTAATTATATTATAAGAATAAACTGGTAATCTATTAAAATTAATAACTACTACTGTATCAAGTAAAATGGCAATCACTAAATAAAGAAAAAAATATAATACAACAAATTTAGGTTTTATTTCACTTTGAATAACTGTAGCTATAACTAGAATTATAATACCAATTATATTTAAAATTATTCTTAAATAAGTAACATAATTGATTACCATACTTACTAAAAGTAAAAATATTCCAATAAAGATTAAAATCCACTTTAAATTACTTTTTTCTTCTTCCATCTTTAATACTCCCTTGCTAACAGGTATTATAACATATTTATTCCAAGAAAAAAACCTAAATAAATTAGGTTTTAAAAAGCTAATAATATTATTAGTTAATAGCTTCTTTAAGTTTGCTTCCAGCTTTGAATGAAGCAACAACTTTAGCAGGAATTTTAAGTGGTTCTTTTGTTAAAGGATTGATTCCTTCTCTAGCTGCTCTTTTTTTAGCACTGAAAGTACCAAAACCAACTAAAGCAACTTTACCGTCTTTTTTAAGACCAGCAGTAATTCCTTCCATTGTAGCATCTAATGCTCTTCCAGCGTCAGCTTTTGATAAACCAGCTTTTGCAGCAATAAAATCTACTAATTCTTGTTTTGACATTTTTTTACCTCCCAATAAAAATATATTTTTCTATAAGGCTATTACCCTTACATATTAAAAATAACAAAAATATTAATCAAAAGCAAGAAAAAACAACTATTTTTAAAATATTAATAGTTGTATTGACATTTTAATATAAATACTTGACACTTACTAGATAACTATAGCGATTAAATTATTGCTTCCTTTATTAACAATTTTAGTTACTGTTTGACTTAATTTATATCTAGTCGCTTCTGGCATTACCGATAATTTAGATTGAATACCTTCTTGAACAATAACATCTAGACTTCTTCCAAAAATTTCACTTTTCCAAATATTACTAGGATCTGTTTCATAATCTTTCATTAAGTAATTAATTAACTCTTTACTTTGTAGTTCACTACCAATTATTGGTTCAAAAGTACTTTCAACATCTACTCGCATTAAATGATAACTTGATGCGACAGCTTTTAGTTTAACGCCATAACGATTACCTTGTTTAATAATTTCTGGTGTTTCTAACTTCATCTCTTTAAGTGTTGGATAAACAATTCCATATCCCGTCGCTTTCGAAGCTTTTAAAGCACTTTTCAAATTATCTAATTCTTCCTTACCGTCTTTGTAACTACTAAAGATTTTTAACATGCCAGCTTTTGTATTAACCGCATCCCCCATCATTTCTTTTAAAACATTGTTATATAACTCATCAGTACTTTCTAGATTTAAGGAAACTATTCCAGTTGAAGCATCTACTTCACTTATGTAAGCTTTACTGATATATTCACTATCTGTAAAATAAGAAATAATACTATCAACATCTTTTAATTTCTTAATTTCTAAAGTACTATTTTTAATTTTTTCAATATAATGTTTTTTAACATCATGTTCATTACTTAAAACGTGAACCCATGATGGAATTGAAACTTTAATATCAATTACTGGGAATTCATATAAAGCACTTTTTAGAATCTCATAGATTTCTACTTCATTCATTGTTTCCACACTAATAGGAAGTACTGGAACACCATAGTTACTTCTTAGTTCATTAGCAAGTGATAATGTATCGCTACTATTTGGTCGTAAACTATTTAGAACAATGATAAATGGTTTTCCATACTCTTTTAGTTCACTAACAACTTTTTCTTCAGCTAAAACATAATCTTCTCTTTTAATTTCTCCAAAAGAACCATCAGTAGTTACAACAATACCTATTGTTGAATGGTCTTTAATAACTTTTTCTGTTCCAATAGACGCAGCTTCTACAAAAGGAATTGGTTCACTAAACCATGGAGTATTGACCATTCGTGGATTTCCTTGCTCATCTTCATATCCATTAGAGCCTGGAATTACATATCCTACACAATCAATTAATTTGATGTTAGTAGTAAATTCTTCAATTTGTACATTAGCACCATTAGATGGAACAAACTTTGGTTCTGTTGTCATAATTGTTTTTCCTTGGGCACTTTGTGGAATTTCATCTAAGCATCTTTTCTTCTCGTATTCATCACTAATATTAGGTACAACTAGATTTTCAATAAATCTTTTAATAAAGGTCGACTTCCCAGTTCTTACGGCTCCCACGATACCTAAATAGATACTTCCATTTCCTCTTTTAGAAATCGCCTCAATAACTTTGTCATTTTTCATATTGACACCCCATTCATTATCTAGTTAATACATATGTCAAAAAAAAGAAAAAAAGTACAAATAAATTTGCACTTTTTAAAAAAGCAGTAATTTTCTTATTTTATTTTCATTGTTAAAATGAGCATATTATTGTTTATATCGATATTAAAATCAATCGTCTTTATGCCAAAACTATTATGGAATGTTCTTTCTTTTTTATTTTCTTCAAATTCATTATAAGTTGTTTTTGATTTATAAAATTTTAAAATCATATCTTTGACATCACTCATAGTATTTTTAGCATCAATAAAATTATCACACTCCAATTCTATCTCGACAGCTTTTAAGATTTTAATTTTTCCATGTTGATCTAAACATGTGTATTTTATTATGGAATATATATAATCTATTTCTGTCTTATAGTAGGCATATAATATTTCTTTTTTTACTAAATATTTTTGTCTATAAGGTACTTCTATATCAAACATTTCATCAAATGTCATATCAAAATAGAAGTTTTCGTTTCCAAAAGGAATGTAGTATTTCACCTTCTTTTTCATAAATTTATCATATATTTGAATAATTATTAAGCTCACTGTGCATGAGATAACTATAATTAACAAAATCGTTTCAACCATAAAATACCACTCCTTTTTGAAACATTAATTAAACTCTTGCATAAACGCCCATCATAGCATCATACTTACTTTGAACAGTATTAAATAAAATCACTCCGCCAAGACCATTTACATTTAAAATATAATCCATAGATTGAGCTTTCGTAACACTATTAGATGTACAATGTTGATAACTTGCTGACACAGTTCCTGAGCTTCCACTAACACGGGCAGTAATTGTGTTTAGGAAAGTACTAACATCACTGTTATCAACAAGATTCATGGACATTCCAAAACCATTACTTTTTGTGACTGTGTTCGCACCATTTGGTTGATAAATTATAGAATGCCCTTCTGTAGCATTTGAGTAATATTGTGTACCACTTGGAGTTCCTGCTACTAAGCTAAATCCATCATCTGGTCGCATCGCAAAGACATCATAATTTCTGATTTTAGGAATTGATAACCATTCATTAGCTGCTTTAACATAATACTGTCCGTTTCCCCAGTCAAAGACTGTTATTCCTAGTTTCTTAGACGTTGTTGCTATACTATTAGGAGAACCTGCAACAGAAAATGGGTTAACTACTTCCATAGGAATTCCCCCTATTTCAATATTTTCTGAAATAATACTTTTTTCGGCTACAACAGGTAGTTCATGATCTTTTAAAGAATCATACTCTCTTTGGGTCATAAAACTGACGTATTCTAGTGTTAGCTTTTCTACTAAATTTTCATAATTTGCTTGATCCATTACAACACCATTTTTATTTGTATAGTATTCTTCTTCCGATGCATTTGCTATCATTGGTGTTATAAAGATACTTAGTAAAACACTTAAAACTAAAAATCTTTTTTTCACTTCTTCACCTCCTTGCTACTTAAAGAATAGCATTATTTCGACAAAAAAGTCACTCTACAATCATAAGAATTTATAATTCTCATAATCATAGAATGACTCTATTTAAATAATTTAATAATTGCAATATCTTCTTTGATACTTTCTAAATCAGCGACATCATCACATCTACCTATTGTACACTCAAGTATTTCTTTTGGAATTTCATATCTAAACTCTTTATAAATATTATTTTTGGAATCCAGAAATTGTACATCTATTGAATCAATATCACGATAATAAGAAATTAGTTTTTTAAAATTTTTACTTTCAACAACTTTATTATAAGATTTGAAATTAGCATCAACATAAGTTGTTATTTTCTCTTTCTTCGTCTTTTCTTCTTTGAAATATAAAAATTCTCCTTGTTCATGAAAACCTAATTCTAGTAATTTATCTATTAATTTATTATTATCTAACAAATCATTAACGTAAGTAGCTGAAGATTTTTCATTTATATTCACAAATTTATGATCAATATACTTAGGATAAAAATTTAGTTTATAAATCTTTTCTGTACTTTCCTCATCTTCGACAAAAGTTAGTTTCAAATAAATTTCATCAAGATCAGAAATTATTACATTGTATAAATCAATATTAGAATTAAATCCAGAATATAAAATTGCATTACTAGCATTACTTTTCTCATATAACTCAATATAAGTATTAGAATCAATATTGCTATCTAATTCTAATTTATCTAAGTGCAAAATACTTTTGTTTTTATTAACTATATAATAACCACCAGTTGTGTTTATAGAATCTTCTTCTAAATAAAGGACATAAAATTTAACAGAATTAACAGTTAAGAGAAAATAAAAAAGAAGAAGTAAGAAATTTATGATGAACATTGTAATGAAAGCTCTTATAAATATTTTCTTAAGTTTTCTTTTGAAAATAACATCTTTCTCATCCACTCTTTTACCAGCATAAAGTTCATCAACAGTTACATCAAATATTTTAGCAAGTTCTTTCATCATATCTAAATCAGGATTACTTCTTCCGTTCTCCCAATTAGAAATTGCTTTATTTGTAACATGAATTTTATCGGCTAATTTTTGTTGTGTATAACCTTTTTCATTTCTTAATTTTGCTAAAAAATCCCCTATTCTATTTTTATCATCCATATTTACTACTTCCTATTTTTTAGGATAATCCAATTACTTGGTTATCTCTATAATCTATTTTTTTATAATTAGCATCTTTACTTAAGCCAGGCATAGTTAAAATATTATTTAAATAAACAATTATAAATCCTGCTCCAGCTGCAATACTTATTTTATTTACTGTAACGATAAAATCTCTAGGATAACCTAGTTTGTCTTTATCATCACTAATGGAGTATTGTGTTTTAGCAATACATATAGGTAAATTACTTAAATTATTATCATTTATTATTTCTAACATTTCTTTACTACTATTACTATATATTATTTCTTTAGCTTCATATATATCTTTTATAATTGAAGAAATCTTTATTTCAATACTATCTTCTAGACTATATAATTCTTTGTAGACTTTTTTGTTATCACTCATTTTTATTACTTTAGAAGCTAAATCTTTTGCTCCACTTCCTCCATCAATATAAGATGAAGTAATTGTAAAAGGAATATTTTCTTTTTTACAAAGATTTTTAATTTCCTCTATATCATTTTCATTATCATTTTGAAATTTATTTAAACAAACTAAAAAGTTTAAATTTAATTTTCTTAAAATATTGATGTGAGCAATTAAATTATCTAAGCCACTATGTTTTAAAGCTCGTATACTTGTCACTAAAACTGTTACATCAGGAACTAAGTCATTATCCCGACATAGTAAATCATAATATTTTATTGCTCCACAATCACTACCAAAACCAGCTTCAGTAACAACATAATCACATAAACTCTTACAAGTATTTAGAGAAATTAAAGAAGAGCATCCATGAGCAATGTTAGCAAAAGGCCCACCATGAATAATAACAGGATTATTTTCTAAAGTTTGAACAAGATTAGGTTTAATGGCATCTTTTAACAAAACACATAATGAACCAACAACATTCAAATTTTTAGCATAAATAAATTTATTATCCTCATCTAAGCCAATGATTATTTTATTTAAACGTTTTTTTAAATCATTAATATCTTTACTTAGACATAAAATGGCCATCATTTCACTAGCTGCAGTGATATTAAAAGATTCACTTCTTCCACTTAATAATTTAATATTTTTTAATTCTCGATCATTTATATCTATTGTACGATGAAATAATACTTCTTTTATATGAAGCTTATTACCTTGTTTTATTTCATTATCAATAGCGGCACATAAGAGATTGTTAGCACTAGTTATAGCATGAAAGTCGCCTGTAAAGTGAAGATTAATATCTTCCATCGGTACTACTTGGGATTTTCCTCCTCCACAAGCTCCACCTTTAACACCAAAGACAGGGCCAAGTGATGGTTCTCTTAAAGCAAGTATGGCATTTTCCTTTTTACATAGAGCATCTAAAAGTCCTATTGCTACAGTTGTCTTACCTTCTCCATATGGAGTTGGACTAGTAGCAGTTACTAAAATAATTTTGCCATCTTTTTGTTTTTTAAAACTATTAATTTTACATTTATACTTACCATATAAATCAATATCATTTATGCCAATTTTTTTAGCAACATCTTCTATTAAGTTAGACTTAACACTGCTTACAATCTCGATATCTGTCACATAAATCACCTAAATTTAGTATATCTTATTTAAAACATCTTTTCTACATTTTTAGGTACTTTATCTTTTATAATAGTATCGACTATTTTATCTTCTTTCTCTTTTGAAACTTTCTTTCCAGTCATGCTTGATAACTCTCTAATAACATCTCTTAAAGTTGCTTCATCTTTTAAACTGTTTTGTTGTAGCTTAGTTGCTAGTTCCAGTATTTTCCCCTTACTTACCTTAGTTTTCTTTTCTACTTTTTCAAAAACTTTATCATCTAAAGCCATTTAAAAAACCTCCTTACTATAGAATATGTTTATTCTTCGTAAAGAGATTATAAATATTTAAAATAGTTACTTTTCTGTTTGACACTTATATGACACTTTTTATCTATTTTTGTATAAAGAATCACTAATCTTTAATGTTTGTTGATCTTCTTTGGCAATTTTCTGATAGACATCGTTTTCAAAAACTATACCTCTATTTCTAAACTCTAAATACATTTGATCTAGACTTCCATAATCAAACTCCCAACAAAATTCTCCTTTATAAAAGCTTCTTTCGTAATTATAAACGCCATATCCTTCTTCATCAATAGCAACATAAAAAGTAAAAGTTCCATCTTTCTTTGTTTTTCTTATAACATCACTTCGAGAAGCCATATTTCTAAAATAATCTAATGTATAAGATTCATCTAGAGAAATACCTTCTCTTTTGCAATAATCAACTAGTTCTTCTTCTGTATCAAATGAAAAATCTCGAACACAATAAATGCGCATTTCTGGTTGCGGAATATCAGTTAAAGGATTTTTATTAACAGACTCTCCATCAAATAATTTACTGATATTACTATTAGCAGTAATAGCACTAAATTCATACTCCTTTATTTCTTCCTTTTCTTCTTGTTCAAAATAATCATTTTTGCTTCTTGAACTCATCATTAAAAATGTAGCTGCATTCATTTTGTTCCACTCCTTCATTTCTTAAATTGTAACAGATAACAGATATTAAATACAAGATAAAAATTAATCTTCGCCATTTCTATTTTTAAATTGTAAAATTATTGGTGTACCACTAAAATCAAAAGCTTCTCTAATTTTATTTTCTAAATATCTTTCATAACTAAAATGGACTAAACCTTTATTATTAACTCGGAAAGTAAATTTAGGAGGCATTGTACCCGTTTGACTGACAAAATAAATTTTTAATCTCTTTCCTTTATAACTAGGCGCTTCATGAAGTGCCACCGCATCTCTTATAATATCATTTAATAAAGATGTCTTAACTTCTTTTTTATTGTTTTCATATGATGCAATCACTTCTGGCATTAAAGTTGGAACTCTTTTCTTTGTTAGAGCCGATAAAAAGACGACTTTCGCATAAGGGATAAATTGCAATTCATTTTCGATTAAAAGTTGCCATTTTTTTAAATCTTTATTTGGATCTTCTACTGTATCCCATTTATTCACAGCTATTACTAACGCTTTTCCTGCATTTATAGCCATAGATGCAATATGTTTATCGTGTTCAATAATTCCTTCAAGGGCATTTATTACTAAAACGCAGACATTACTTCGCTCAATAGCTTTTAAACTTCTAATTAAGCTATACTTTTCCACACTTTCATAAATCTTTCCTTGCTTACGCATTCCAGCAGTATCAATTACTAGATATTCTTCATTATTATATTTAAATCTTGTATCAATAGCATCTCTTGTCGTTCCAGCAACATCACTAACAATTACTCTTTCCTCATTTAAAAGCGCATTTATTAAACTACTTTTACCGACATTAGGTCTTCCAATAATACAAAATTTTAAGATATCTTCTTCTTGGCTTTCATTTTCATTAAAGTCACTTGTAATTTCATCAAGTAACAAAGAAAAATTCATATTATGAGTTGCACTTAAAGGTATAACATATTCAAAACCTAGTTCATAATAAGCATAGATATTTTCTTCTTGCATTTTTTGATTGTCTAGTTTATTAACAGCTACAATGATTTTTTTATTTGTCTTCATTAACATATCTCTTACTACTAAATCGTTAGATGTAATATCTTCTCTACCATCAACCACAAAAACAATAACATCCGACTCTTTAATAGCAATTTCGGCTTGTAACTTGATATCTTTATTAAAATTACCTTCTCCTAAATCAATGCCACCAGTATCTATTAGGAAAAAGTTTTTATTATTATGATTAACTGTTCCATAAATTCGATCTCTTGTTATACCAGGAGTATCTAAAATAATAGCTTTTTTTTCACCAATTAGACGATTAAAAATAGTACTTTTACCAACATTTGGTCTTCCTATTAAACAAACGGTTTTCAAACTAACGCCCCTTTCATTTCATGGTATTTTAGCACACTTACTTCAAAAAAGAAATACTATTTACATATTTCTTTATCATCTTCTCTAAAATTATAAGTAGCATAAACACGATTATTTTTAATGTATAATGTTATCTCTTCGTTCATCATGCTTGTATTATCACGAGAATCGACAATAAACATATTCTCATCTTCTTCTTTATTATTATCTTTTTTTAAATAACCATGTTTAACCAAATCTTGAACTTTTATAACATCTTTTTGACCAGATTTACTTTTAATAGCATCATAATTATCATCACCATATAATTGAGCTCCCTTTATGATATTTTCGACTTTGTCACAAAACATATTATTTTGTATTTTGTAAGACATTTTTTGAATTCCAGGTACTGCAATCGTTAAAAGAAGTGCTAAAACTGCTAAAACTGCCAACAACTCTACTAATGTAAATCCATTCTTTTTCATCTTATCACCTACTATAATTATATAATAAAAAGAAAAAGAAAAAAAGCACCTTATTTATGTGCTAGACATTCTTCTATCCTATTATAAATTTCATCTTTACCTTTTTTAGTAATTGATGAAAAGAAAATTATGTTATCATTTTCTTTCAATTCAAAGAAGTTATTAATAACTTTATCTTGTTTTTCTCTTGCACTTGTTTTAACTTTATCATATTTTGTTGCCACAATAGTAACAGAAAGATTATAATACTTTAAAAAATTAAACATTAATAAATCATCTTCTGTTGGTTTATGTCGATAATCAATCAACATAAAAACTCTTTGCAAGTTTTCTCTATTTATTAAATATTCTTCAATCATCATACCAAATTTATGTTGTGTTTCTTTGGAAACACTAGCATAGCCATAACCTGGAACATCGACTAAGTAAAACTCTTCATTAACTAAGTAAAAATTTAATGTTTGAGTTTTACCTGGTTTAGAACTCGTTCTGGCATAGTTTTTTCTATTAATTAAAGTGTTTATAAAACTACTTTTACCAACATTACTTCTTCCAACAAGTAAAAATTCTTTTTTATTATCACTTGGATATTGACTAATTCTTGTTGCCATTGTTTTTAATTCAACAGTTTTAATTTTCATAAACTCACCTTTGTACAAGAATTATAAACTAAATTTAAAAATAATGCAAATATTCGTTACACATCAAACAAACATTTGATATAATATTTATGGATACATTTGAAATATATCAAGTGCTTTCCATTTCTTTTAGAAAAAAGAAAGGTGGAATACTTATGACAAAAAGAGAATTTTCTCAGTTTGTAATAATATTACTACTATTCTTGGTTGTCATTATTTTGCTCCTAAAATAGTAAAAACACTTGATTTCAACTTTTGTTGATTTCAAGTGCGACCCATTAAGGGATTGCATTTGATTCTCACTATCAAATGTATCCTTTTTTATTGTATGAAGTTTCCTTCATCTATATACATTCTACTATAAAAATATAACTATTTCAATATCATCATTCCCCATGTTGAAGAATATTTAGGATTAGTATTTAATTCATTTTTTGAAAAAATAACTTCTAAATATAGCCATAAAATAAATGGAAACAAATCTTATAGCCACAGCCAGAATAATATTAACAAAAATATTATACTTTATACCCAAATATTCTTCAACATGGGGAATGGTAATTGTTAATTAACGATCTCGTACTTCAAGCAATTCGCGGTAACTATTTACTTTTTTGATATGTTAGCTACTCCGCCGCAAAGCTGCGGGGCTTTTGCCCACTATAATTTAGTCTTTGAAACTTCGTAACAAATTCTAAATTATTGTGTAAAAGTAATTTCCATATTAAAGTTTTTAACAAAAAAATTTTTCTTGTACATCCTTTTTAGTAAAAAATCAATTAGGTATGATTCTCCATTAATATTAACTTCCAAAAAAGGTCTATCCTCAGTTAATCTTACACCTTTTCTAGTTGGTGAATCATAAATAACTGAAATATTAGTAAAATCTTCAAACACTGTACTAACTGCATGACATACATCATATAAGCAAAAATGTGAAATTCTAGGATGTTTTGCTAAAAACATCGTAATTAGCACTCCAGAAGTTATTTTTATCTATTTAGTTCTTAATTTTTCTTTTAACCATAAAGTAATTCCTGTAGCATTTGGTTTTTCTTGATATTTAAAATAATCTCTACTTTTTTTATACAAAGATTATCTAAATCTAAAGTTTCTTCATATTTTTTAATTAATCCTTTATAAACTAAAGCATCCATAATTGTGTTAGATATTACTTCTTTTTCTGATTCATCCATATCTGGATGCTTTTCAATGTATTCCAAAATATGCCAACAATGATGAAATACTTCATAAACTAAGACATCATAATCATATAAACTTTTCGTTATACATCCCCTAAACAGAAACTATCATAACATAAAAAGAAGAAAATTACTACTCACTTTCTTCTTTGTTCTCTACTTTTACTAATACTTCTCTTGGCTTAGAACCATTTTGAGGTCCAATTATCCCTCTTTCTTCTAACAAATCAACAATTCTTGCTGCTCTATTATATCCTAATCTAAATCTTCTTTGTAATAAAGATGCACTAATCTTCCCTGTTTGAACAGCAAATTCAACAATCTCATTATAAAGTGGATCATCAAAAGACTCTTTGTCTCCACTAACGGGATTATGATCGCTAGTTGTAGGTTCTAGTATTGAATTATCATATTCAGCAGCTTGTTCTTTAGTAACGTACTCTATTACTCTTCTAATTTCATCATCAGAGATAAAACATCCTTGAATTCTAATCGGAGCATTTTCTCCCATTGGTAGATAGAGCATGTCACCTTTTCCAAGAAGCTTTTCTGCTCCACCCATATCTAAAATAGTTCTTGAATCAATTTGAGTGGCAACAGCAAAAGCAATACGTGATGGAATATTTGCTTTAACTACACCCGTAATAACATCTGTACTTGGTCTTTGTGTTGCTACTATTAAATGAATTCCTGCAGCACGAGCCATTTGAGTAATACGCATTATCGAATCTTCCACTTCTTTAGCAGCTACAAGCATTAAATCGGCTAACTCATCAATTATAACAACGATATATGACATTCTTGGAACTTTAACATTACTATTTTTATTTTTTTTATCTATTTTCTCATTATATCCTGCAATGTTTTTAACGCCTTCTTCGCTAAATACTTCGTATCTTCGTTCCATTTCCACAACTACTTTTTGTAAGGCAGTATTAGCTTGTTTTGGATCTGTAATAACTGGGCATAATAAATGTGGTACACCATTATAATTAGATAATTCAACTTTTTTCGGATCAACCATCATTAATTTGACTTCATCTGGACGATATTTAAGTAAAATAGTGGCGATAAAACTATTAATACAAACAGACTTACCACTTCCAGTAGAACCTGCAACAAGTAAATGCGGCATTTTGGAAATATCCGCTGTTTGAACACGCCCCATAATATCTTTACCTAAACTAGCGAGAATTTTAGCTCCTTCTTGGCTTTTCGGAACATTGCCTACTACTTCTTTAATTCTTACTGAGCTTATAATAGGGTTAGGAATTTCCACACCTATTGTACTCTTACCTGGTATAGGAGCTTGAATACGGACATCTTTAGCAGCCAGTGCTAAAGCAATTTCTTTATTTATGTTAACAATTCTATTAACTTTTGTTCCATTAGGTATTTGAACCTCATATTGCGTAACAGCAGGACCAACATGAATTTCTACTACTTTACCACTTATTCCAAAATCGGCTAAGACTCTCTCTAAAATATTTTTCTTTTCTGCAACAAAAGTATTTGAATTAACTTTTTTAGGAGTTTCAGGATTATCAAGTAAGTCTAAAGATGGTAATTTGTAACTATCATTACTTACATTTTCTTTAGGAATAATATCAGTATCAACATTATTTTCTTTAATACTTGGTTCTTCAGTATGATTTTTCAACTCTTCAACACTCGTTATAATAACTTTATCTTCTTTGTCATTATTAATAGTATAATCTTCTAATTCGTCACTTTCTTCATCTTTTTCCTCATCTTCACGACTATTTTTTAAATTACTAAAGAAATTCTTTATTTTGTCAAATATATCGGCCATATTAATATCAAAGAATAAAATAACGCCAAAAAGACACATAACAACAAGAACAATGATAGTTCCAGTTACTCCAAATAAAGAACTGAAACACATCGAAGCCATTCCACCAAGAATTCCACCACCAATAGCATAATCTGTTTGCCCTGTCGCCATTAATCCAGCAGAAGAACTAATTGTGGCAATTCTTTTTTCATACATATCAAGAGTTGCTTTAATAATAGCATTTCCTTTATTAACAGTCATATAAGTATAATGTGATGCTGTAAGTAACACTATTACGATAATATAAAATCCTAACAACTTAGAAGTAAAGAAATTTGGCAATTTTCTTTTAAACATCATTAAAATTCCAACATAGATGACAAAGAATAAGATAATTGGCCACCATTCACCAACTAAAAACATGGCAAATTTTTTTATAAAACTACCAACAAGTCCAAAACCAAAACCAATTATTCCAATTAAAACTAATACTAAACCTGTAAGTTCAACACTATACTGAAAACCTTTTGGTTCACTATCTTTTGTTTTTTTCTTCTTCGCCATTGTTCTCACCATATTTATTATAACATTAATATTAAAAGCTTTGCAAAGAACTTACACCAATTTTACAAAAATTTCTTTTAATCTAACTTCCTTAATTAAAAGATATTTATTAATTTTAAAAGTACTAAAAATAAGGAAAAAATACTAGTGCTTAAATTTCGCAACATTGATAATTTTTTACTTTGCTTTTCTACATTTTCTTTAGAAACGTTTGAAATTTTTAATTCTTCTCCTATCGTATCACAAGAGATTAAATCATCTTTCAAACTTTCTTTTTCTTCTTTTTTTGCATTTTTCTTCTTAACAATATTTTTTTCACTTTTATTGGCTATTTGTTCTTTATTTTTTATTTCTTGTTCCTTTATAGACGAAGATATCTTATCACTATCTTCGTTTTTAATAATGTCTTTTTTGATATTAATATCTTCTGAAACATTTCCTTTACTTTGAGTATTATCATCTATAATTTCTTCTTCCGTTAAATAAATAAAACCGACTAGAGATGATGTATTGCTTCTATTTCCAATTGAAGGAACAACATTATTATAATAAATACCATCACCATTATAAGGAATTTTTATTACATCATTTGTCTCTTGATTAAGTTTTAAAGATGTAATTCCTCCTTCATTAATCGTCATAGTGTTACCTTCAACAGAAACAACATAAGCGACATGACCATAAATACTATTACTATTTTTCCATATAACAATCGAATTAGCTCTTGCTTCACTACCAACTTGAAAATTTGCCTTTTTAGCTCTTTCATACCAATTAACAGCATTACCCCATCTTGGTAGTTCTACACCATACTTTTCATAAACCTGCTGCCATGCAAACCACGTACAACTAATAGTTGTAACTTCATCGATTGTTTGCATCTTAGGATACGGATTAACTGTTGCATTAGCAGACTTTCCAAAGATAAATAAACAAATTCCAAGGCATAACAAAAATTTCATAAACTTTCCCATAATCCCCCAACCTTTAATATTCATATGACCTTTACCTTTTGTATCTTAATTATATCATTAAAAATTCATTTGTCAAACAAAAGTTTGTAAAAATAAACAAAAAATAAAGCAATTTACTTTTCGCTATTATTCTTTCTCTTTAAAAATCATAATTAAGCCTAAAACAAGGAATTAAGTAAAATACTACATATAATAATTATCTTCTTATTAGATATTTTTATCTTCTTTCCTACTTTTTGCTCCTTTTCTTGGTGTTCTTCTATTATTCTCCTGAAACTTTTTCTTTTTTCATTTCCCAACTTTTAAAATAAATACAACTTAAACTATTATTAAATCTTATTTCATAAATTCCATCAAAAATATCATTATTTTGTTCTAGATACCAATGAACGATAACTGTATAACTTTCAATAGCCAATATGTTAAATTCTATTTTCTTTATATCTTCCTTTTTAATATGTTGCCACTCTTCAACTATTTCATCAAATGTTGTATATGGTTTTAAAAAAGGTGTTTCTTGATAAAATGTAGTTTCCCAAAATAAAGAAGTAGCACTTACAATATCTTTATTAAACCAGTAAACCTTTAATTTACTTAACCAATTTTCTATATATTCTCTATTCATACTTATCACTACCTTATCTATAAACTCAAAATATTCTAAATCAGGATCTCTAAAACCTTTGAAAGTTGGAACTCCTTGTATATCCTTTATGTTTAAAAAGAATTGCTGGCATTTCTTTAGCACTTGATATATCTTGACCATCTGTTGCTATTCCTACACTAAATGTATAGTTTTCTTTTTTACCACTACTTTCTTAAAAAATTTTATCCAACTATAATCTTTTTTTCTTTTAACCTATTATTAACAAAGCTTTTTATCATAGCGTATAAAATAGATGCAATGGGAAGACCTAAAAGCATTCCAATAATACCAAATAAATTACCACCAATTATAGCAGCAAATAAAGTCCACATTGGCGATAATTCAACAGATTTTCCTACTACATGAGGATAGATAAAATTTCCTTCTATTTGTTGAATTATTAAAAATACTATAATAAAGCATAGAGCTTGTAAAGGATTAGTCATCGCTATTAACACAACTCCTACTCCTGCTGCTATAAATGCTCCAAATATTGGTATTAAAGCCGTTATTGTTGTTAAAACAGATATAATAAGAGCATAAGGGAAACGACATAAGGTACAAGCTAGAAACATAATAATTCCTAATATTACGGCTTCACTACACTGACCTAAAATAAATCTATTAAAAGTTCTATTCGCAAGACTCCCAATCTCAATAACCTTTTTAGCTTTATTTTTATCTAATAAACTATAGACAATTTTTTTACTAATTCTAATTAAATATTCTTTTTGTGATAACATATAAATGGCAAAGATAACTCCTGTAAAAAAAGTTATAAAGCCAGACACTAAACTACTAATAAAACGCATCGCACTATTTACTAAATAAGTTAAGATATTAGATACTATATTTTCCCAATTAGCTGCTTCATTAAAATTATTAGCAATCTCTTGTTGAATGTCAGGATATTTATCTAATAAATCTAAGATAAATACTTTTGTGTTTTCTACTAACAAAGGTACATTATCTATTAAATTTTTAATATTATCCACCAAAAGTGGAACGATTAATAATGCTATAAAAGATAGTACTAATATTAATGCTAGCAAAGATAAAGTTATAGAGATAGTTCTTACTAATCCATTTTTGTTCTTTATTTTCTTTTTTAATAGTTTTTCTATTTTAGACATTGGAATATTTAAAATAAAAGCAATAACACCTCCTACTATAAAAGGCATTATAACATTAAGGATAGTTTTTAAAACATTGCTTACTATTTTAAAATTATTCACTACCCAAAAAGAAAATACAGTTACTAAAATTATAATAATTATATTTTTGATAGTTAATTCTTTACTTTTCACTTTCTTACTCCTCTTTCATATCTTTATTTTATCAAAAAAAGAACAGAGTTTAAATCATTATCTGTTCTATTATATGTATATTTTAAAAATGTTCACATTAAAATTAATAAAGAAAACTTATATTTTATAAAGTCTATTTCTCTTATCTCTAAAATAATAACAAATATATATCA
>CAOJBM010000004.1 GCA_948329525.1 uncultured Mycoplasmatota bacterium | reverse complement strand
GTTGATGCAATATATAAAGATGAAACATTATGGCTTACACAAAAAGGAATGTCAAGAGTTTTTGATTGCAGTACTGATAATATTTCTCTACATTTAAAAAACATCTTTAGGGACAATGAACTAAACGAGAATTCAGTTACCGAGGAATCCTCGATAACTGCAACTGACGGCAAAAAGTATAAAACAAAAATATATAATTTAGATGCTATAATTGCAGTTGGGTACAGAATAAATTCTAAAAAAGCAACAGAATTTAGAATATGGGCAACAAAAATACTTAAAGAATATATGACAAAAGGTTTTGCTCTAAATGACGAAAGATTTGTTAAAGGTAATAAATATGACATGAAATATTTTGATGAATTACTTGAAAGAATTAAAACAATTAGGGTAAGTGAGAGAATGTCATATCAGAAAATCACTGATTTATTTATTACCACATCAACTGATTATAATCCAAAATCTGAGAGTGCTTATACTTTTTTCAAGATTGTTCAAAATAAACTTCATTATGCAATTTCTGGTCACACTGCTGCAGAACTAATCTATGAAAGAGCCAATTCAAAAAAAGAACATATGGGACTTACAAGTTGGAAGAATAGTCCTGATGGTTTAATATATAAATATGATGTTAGTATTGCTAAAAATTATTTAAATGAAGAAGAATTAAATAAATTAAATGATTTAACAAATATGTTTTTAGTATTTGCAGAAGATGAAGCCAAAGAAAGACATGTTATGACAATGCAGGATTGGATTGATGCAACTGATGATTTATTAAAATTTAGAAGAAAAAGTGTTTTAAAAAATTCTGGAAATATAAGCCATAAAGAAGCAGTAGAAAAAGCTGAGATTGAATATGAAAAATATAGAGTAATTCAAGATCAAAAATACATTTCTTCAATGGATGAGTTTTATAATAGGTATTTAAGTGAAAGTAGAAATAGGGAAGATTTATAATGAAAATTCAAAAATTTAATAGTTTGATAAAAGAATTATCTGGTTGTAGTAAATGTACTAATATGAAATGTAAAAATAAATCGCTCATAAATATATATAAAGATTATGATTTTTGTATCAATATTCCTTCGATTTGGACTGACTGGTTTAATAGGCTAGATTCAAATATTATGATTATAGGTCAGGATTGGGGACCATATAGTGATATGGAAAAGTTCCACAAATTATTAAATGAAGATAAAAGTAATTGGAAAGAAATAATTGAACTTGAAAAGAGTTCTACTAAAAGAATGTTAGAAAATTTTATTGTTGAATCTTCTAATAATAAATATGCTTTAGATGATATTTATATCACAAATGCGATAATGTGTGCAAGACAAGGAAACCATTATAGAGGAGATAATATTGACTTAAAGAAGTCTACACTAAATTGTAGTGAATATCTCTTAAAACAAATTCAAATTGTTAAACCCAAAGTTATTTTAACTTTAGGATATTTCCCTTTATTCTCTTTATCAAAAATATTTGAATTTAATATTGAGAAAACATTAAAAGAAGCAGTTTTAAAATCTCCTGAAATAGAAATAGGTAACTTGGTAATAATACCACTATATCATCCAGTTGCCCAAGTAAAAAAAGATGAACAATTAAAACAATATAGAAGAATATGGAAATATATAAATTTTAAAAAATCAAGTAAAGAAGTAGGTGTTAAGAATGAATAACAATAATCGACAAAATTCGACAAATATAAACTGGTATCCAGGACATATGGCTAAAACAAAAAGACTAATAGAAGAAAAATATAATTTAATTGACATAGTTTATGAACTAGTTGATGCAAGAATTCCTTTTTCTTCCAAAATAAAGGATATTGATAAAATACTTAAAAATAAGCCAAGAATTTTAATTATGACTAAAAAAGATTTATGTGATATAGAAGAAACTAACAAGTGGGTAGAGTATTATGAAAAAGAAGGCTATAAAGTATTACTAATAAATATTGAAAACAATAATGATTATAAAACTATTATTAAAGAAACTCATAACATAATGCAAGATTTTCAAGGTTCTAGACAAAGTAAGGGACTAAACAAAAGAGAAATTAGAGCCTTAGTTATTGGTGTTCCTAATGTTGGGAAAAGTACTTTAATTAATAAAATGGCTGGAAAGAAAGTTGCTAGTACTGGCAATATGCCAGGAGTTACAAAAAATTTAACTTGGTTAAAAACAAGTAGTGATATCTTACTTTTAGATACTCCAGGTATTTTATGGCCTAAATTTGATAATAACGAAATTGCTTTAAACTTAGCTAGCACAACTGCTATTAAAAGTGAAATTTTACCAGTTGATGAAGTAGCAATTCACATTCTGAAAAAATTAGAAAAATATTATTCAACAAAATTACAAGAAAGATATGGGATAAATAATATAGATGAAGATATTTTGATTACTTATGACTTTATTGGCAAGAAAATAAATGCTATAATAAGCGGTAGCGAGATTGATTATGAAAGAGTAAGTAATACAATCTTAAATGATATTAAAAATGAATATATTAAAGGAATTACTTTTGATAGGATGGATGAGTAGTGAAACAAGGTATAACACAAATATTAGAAGAAAAATTATTTTTGTCTAGTTTTTTAGATGAAAAGAAATGTAATGAATTTTATCAAACGATTAGTAATTACTTAAAAAATAGAAGTTCTCTAGAAACATTTGCTAAAAATTTAGATGAGCTTAAAGATTTATATGAAATCTTAAGCATTGATTATAAATCAATGCTTAATTCAATAGTCGTATGGCCAGCAATTATTCATGCTAATAAACAAGAATTATTATATAAATATTTAGTATCAGCAGCTGTAGTAGATAGTTATGGAATTTGTGCTCGAAAGGATATTTTAATAAACCATCCTAAATGGTTTATGACTAGCTTAAGTCTTATTTATGCTCGAGTTATGTTCTTTTTAAATGAAGAATCTAACAATGTTACAAGAAAAAATGAAATAACTAGTAGAAAAATTTTTCGAATTACTAATGATGATTTTTTAAAATCTTATGGCTTAAACAAAGAAGAGTTAATTAAAAAATATCCAATTAATGAAGAAGGATTGAAAAATATATTGTCTTGGGAAGAAAATACAGAAATATATGAAAAATTAAAGGAAAGGAATATTACCAAGTGATTGATTTACTAAAATATGAAAAAGAATTATATAAGGAAGGTATTACTTTAATAGCAGGTACTGATGAAGCAGGACGTGGTCCTTTAGTTGGTCCTGTTGTAGCTGCAGCAGTAATACTTCCTAAAAACTATTCTTTAGAAGGATTAAATGATAGTAAGCAATTATCGGAGAAAAAAAGAGAAAAATTCTTTGATATAATAATTCGTGATGCTATAAGTGTGGGAGTAGGAGTAGTGGATGCGAAGACTATTGATAAAATAAACATTTTAGAAGCATCAAGACTAGCAATGAAAAAAGCAATTAATGATTTAAGTGTAAAACCAGAATACGTATTAAGTGATGCAATGAAACTAGATGGCATAAATATTCCTTATAAGGATATAATACATGGAGATGCACTATCACTTTCTATTGCCGCAGCTTCAGTAATTGCTAAAGTAACAAGAGATAGAATGATGGTAGAACTTGATAAAAAGTATCCCTTATATGGCTTTAAAAAACACAAAGGATATCCAACAAAAGAACATTTAGAAAATGTCAAAAAATATGGGGTTTTAGAAAATTATAGATTTACATATAAGCCCATTCGTGATTTAATTATAAATGATGAAAGCAGTGATTTATCAAATGAAGAAATTATTTCATAACCGAATTATAAAAAATTATTTATTAATGTTTTTAACTTTATTTACTGTAGAAGTGATTTTTAGAGCAGTTTTAAAAATGCCATTAATTGATTGGAGTTTGCTTAGAATATTTATTGGCATTAATATTGTAACGATGATTTTATCAATTATCTTTTCTTATTGTGGGAGAATTGGAAGTAATATTTTAACCTTTTTAGTTTGTCTAATAGGTAGTATTTATGCCACTCTTCAAGCAGGTTTTTATAATTTTTTAGGTGTTTTTGTGTCTGTTGAGACTAGTAGTCAACTAGGAGCAGTTAAAGACTATATTACTGACTATTTTGACTCTTTTAAAAATTCTTTTTACTATATTTTAATTCCTTTAGGAGTCTTACTACTTTATTTTATACTAATAGAAAGAAAAGTTAAATTATCAATTAAAAATGAAGATGTTGATTTTATCGAAAAATTTAATACGAAAGATTTAAAAGAAAAAGAAGCTCTAAACAGAAAAAATAATCGTCATAATACTTTGAAAAATACAAGAATTAATTTTATTATAATGATTATGGTTCTATGTGGTTTTTACGTTTACAGTTTAGATGCTAACTTTATGAAAAATGAGCTTCAATTAAGAACAACTAAAAACTTGTTTTTATATCCTGATATACCTAATTTAGCTGTTGCTCAGTTTGGTTCAACAGGTTTTGGTCTTATTGATATTGAAACTTTATTATTTCCAAGAACGATGACTCCTGATGATGAATTTGTTCCTTATGTTAAAGAAGAAATCAATGAAGAAGATATAACTGATAATACAAGAGTAATTGATGATACATCTTGGGAAGAATGGGATAATACCATTTCTAATAATGATTATAAAAAACTAAATAGTTACTATATGAGTAGGGAAATTACTCCTAAAAATGATTATACAGGTATGTTTGAAGGTAAGAATTTAATTGTTATTATGATGGAAAGTGCTAATACTATTCTTCTTGATGAAAAGTATTATCCTAATGTAGCCAAACTTGCTAAAGAAGGTTGGAATTTTACTAATGCTTATTCGCCAAGAAATTCTTGTAATACAGGTAATAACGAAATGAGTGGGATGGTTTCTTTATATACTATTAATAGAACTTGTACAGCCAATATCTATAAAGATAATGTTTACCCACAGTCAATTTTTAACTTATTCAATAACAAAGGTTATAAAACTAGTAGTTTCCATAATTATACAGAAGCATATTATAGAAGAAGAACAATTCATCAAAACATGGGAAGTACTTATTATGGTGTTGAGGATTTAGAAATACCTTATACAAATGTCTATGAAGAGTGGCCTAGTGATGTGGCTTTAATGGAAGAAGCTATAAAAAGAATAGATACTAATGAACCTTTTATGGCTTGGATGACAACAGTTTCATCTCATCAACCATATGGCGTAAGTAGTGAACTAGGGGATTTGAATTTAGCAATGTTTAAAGATACAAATTATGATATTACTTTACAAAGATATATGAGTAAGTTAAAAGTGCTTGATGATGCGATAGGAAAGTTACTAGAACTTTTAGAAGAGAAAGATATTTTAGATGATACAGTCATTGTTTTATATGGAGACCATTATCCTTATGGAATTAAAAATCATATTTTAAACCAATACTTTGATTATGATGTTAATGAGAAGTTTGAGGTTGACAGGACACCATTTATTATTTATAATTCAGAAATAACTTCAGAAACATATAAACAATATACAACATTTATGAATATCGTCCCAACAATGGCTAATTTATTTAACTTAGATTACGATCCAAGACTTTATGCTGGAAGGGATGTTTTAAGCGAAACTTATCCAAATCGAGTTGTCTTTGCTGATGGCTCTTGGCAAGATGATGTTGCTTTCTATAGTGCTACAACAGGTAACATATCATATTTTGGAGAAAAGAAATATGATAATGAATATATTATTAACGTTAATAAAGAAATTAGTGATATGATTAAAATGTCGAATACAGCTATAACAACAAATTACTTTAAAGCTTTAGAAGATAGTACAGATAAATATGAAGTTAAAGAAGATTTACCAGTTGTTGTCCCACCATCAAATAGTAGTAGTGATGAAAAAGAAAATGATAAGGAGTCTTAAGAAAGGAGTTTTAAATGAAAAAACTTGTAATTGTGGAGTCACCTGCTAAAAGTAAAACAATTGAAAAGTATTTAGGTGATGATTATAAAGTTGTCAGTAGTAAAGGACATATTAGAGATTTAGCTACATCTGGTAAATTTGGCTTAGGTGTAGATTTAGAAAACGATTTTAAACCAAACTATGTTGCAATAAAAGGAAAGAGTAAAGATATTAATGCCCTAAAAAAATTAGCTAAAGAAGCAGATTCTGTAATACTTGCTACCGACCCTGACCGTGAAGGGGAAGCTATTTCTTGGCATTTATTTGATACTTTAAAACTTGCGGAAAATAATTACGACAGAGTAGTGTTTCATGAAATTACAAAACCAGTTATATTAGAAGCCATTAAAAATCCTCGTAAGATTGATTATAACTTAGTTAAGAGTCAAGAAACGAGAAGAATTCTAGATCGTATTATTGGTTTTCGTCTATCAAAATTAATGCAATCAAAAACTGGAGGAAAAAGTGCTGGTCGTGTTCAAAGTGTTGCTTTAAAATTAATTGTTGATAAAGAAAGAGAAATTGAAGCTTTTAAAGAAGAAGAATACTGGAGTATCACGGCTAAATTTATGGAATTTGATGCCGATTTAGAAAAGTACAAGAATAAAAAAGTAGAAATTAAAAATGAGAGTGATGCTGACAAGATATTAGGAACTCTATCTTCAAAATTTGTTATCGATAATATTGAAAGTAAAGAAAAAAATAAAAAAGGTGTTATGCCTTTTAAAACATCAACTTTACAGCAAACAGCGTCAAGTAAATTGTCTTTTTCTAGTTCAAAGACAATGCGTGTTGCCCAAAAACTTTATGAAGGTATGGAGATAGGTAGTGAATCAGTTGGTTTAATTACTTATATGCGTACAGATAGTGAAAGATTAAGTCCTATTTTTATTGATGAGACTTTCAAATATATTGAAAGCGAGTTTGGTAAAGAATATGTTGGACATGTTAAAAAGCAAAAAGGGAATGCTAATATGCAGGACGCTCATGAAGGTATAAGGCCAACTAGTATTAATAGAACACCAGATTCTTTAAAAAATTATTTAAATCCTGATGAATTTAAATTATATAGTTTAATTTATTATCGTGCTTTAGCATCTTTAATGGCTGAAGCAAAAGTAATAGCTACAACAATATCTTTATTAAATAACGATTACTTATTTAAAGCCACAGGTAGTATCTTAAAATTTGATGGTTATTTAAAAGTGTATAGTCGTTATGAAAAAAATGAGGATACATTATTACCAAAGTTAAATGAACATGATGAGTTGAAAGCCGAAGAATTAGTAAAAGAACAACATTTTACACAACCACCAGCTAGATACTCTGAAAGTTCTTTAATTAAAGAATTAGAAAAATTAGGTATAGGAAGACCTAGTACATATTCCACAATAATGGATACAATAAAAGCTCGAGGCTATGTCAAATTAGAAGATAAGAAGTTTTTTCCAACAGACATTGGAGTTGAAACGACAGATAAATTACAAGAATTCTTTAGTGATATTGTTAATGTTGAATATACAGCTAATATGGAGAAAGATTTAGATGACATAGCAGATAATGAATTAGATAATATTAAAGTTTTACATGAATTTTATGATAAATTTGAACCACTTGTTGAAGATGCTTTTAAAAATATGGAAAAGAAGGAAGCTGAACCAACAGGGGAGAAATGTCCAGAATGTGGAAGTGAACTTGTAATTAGAAATGGAAGATATGGCAAGTTTACTGCTTGTTCTAATTACCCTGAATGTAAATATGTTAAAAAAGAAGAAAAACCAATTATTGAAGTCATAGATTGTCCTAATTGTGATGGTAAGATTATTGAACGTAATACAAGAAAAGGAAAAATTTTCTATGGCTGTTCAAACTATCCTAAATGTAAAACCGCTTATTGGGATAAACCAATTGGAGAAAAATGTCCAGATTGTGGTGAAATGCTAGTAGAAAAAAAAGATAAAATTAAGTGTTCTTCTTGTAAATATACTAAATAAAAATACTATCAAAACGATAGTATTTTTAAAATAAAGTTAAATGTTTGATTACTTTTGTTGCGTCATTTTGTTCTTTGTAAATTATTTTACCATAGTTAAAATTTTCTTTTAACCAACTACTAGAGAAATTAATCGCCTCTAAGTAATTTGCTTCTTCTTTATTAAGATATAAATTGTCACCACTTAAAACGTTTTCAAAAACAGTAAAGACATTACTTGCTTTATAGTATTTATTTTCTCTTGACTCACTATTCCATTCTTCAATTATAGCTTTATTATCTTCATTTATTCTTAATGCTTCGACATTTTTTAGACATTTTTCATCATTTGTAGAAGTATCAGTTTTAATTTGACAAACTAATGCATTTTCTCCTAATTCATTTATTAGACAAAGATTTTGAAAAAGAGAGAAAGTAGTTTTTTCATCCCCATTTTCATAATTTATTCTATCGACTAAAGAAATTAAATTATTACTAAAAACAACTTTTCTATAAAAAGTATTTCCATTATTTCTTTTAACTATTGGAGATAATTTAATAATAACTTCGAACTTATCATTTTCATCTCTAACCCACATATAAGCTTTAAAGTTATTATCATGCATGATAAAAGAATTATCACCGCACACTTTATTTCTTTCTATACTCCCTTTTAAAAAATGTTTCGCAAAAGCAATAATATAATTGTAAAATTCGGCATTAGGACAGTTTGTTAATGCTACTTTTAACTTTTCCCAATATTTTCTTTTTCTAACTTCATTTCTAAATTTATCATACTTTATCATAAACATTCACCTTTTTGATTAGGAATTACTATAACATATTTTTTCCTAAAATGCAAATATCGTGCTATAATTAGTGACAGGTGATGGACGTGTTACAAAATAATATTCGAAATTTTTCCATTATTGCTCATATTGATCATGGTAAAAGTACTTTAGCAGATAGAATTTTAGAAATAACTGGTGGTGTATCTAAACACGAAATGAAAGACCAATTACTTGATAGTATGGATTTAGAAAGAGAACGTGGAATAACAATTAAACTAAATGCTGTTGAGTTAAATTATAAATATAAAAATGAAGATTATATTCTTCATCTAATAGATACTCCAGGACATGTTGATTTTAGTTATGAAGTATCAAGAAGTTTAGCGGCTTGTGAGGGAGCTATTTTAGTTGTAGACGCTGCCCAAGGAATTGAAGCTCAAACTTTAGCAAACCTTTATCTTGCTATGGAAAATAACTTAAAAATTATTCCTGTAATTAATAAAATAGATTTGCCTAATGCTGATATTCCAAAAGTTAAAAGAGAATTAAAAAGTGTTTTAGGTTTTAGTGATGATGAAATAATTTTATGTAGTGGAAAAACTGGTGAGGGAGTTAGTGATTTACTTGATGCTGTAGTTGAAAGAATTCCTGCTCCTAAAATCAATAATGAAGGAGCAACAAGAGCTTTAATTTTTGATAGTCGTTTCGATGCTTATAGGGGAGTAATCGCTTTAGTTCGTGTAATTGATGGGGAAATCAAAGTTAAAGACAAAATTAAAATGATGGCAACAGGTGCTACTTTTGAAGTAGTTGAACTAGGTGTTAATACCCCAAAAGAAGTCAAAAAAGAGTCTTTAAAAAGTGGTGAAGTAGGCTGGATTACTGCAAGTATTAAAGATATTTCTCAAGTTCATGTAGGAGATACAATAACAAAAGAGCAAAATGCAGCAACAAAACCGCTAGAAGGATATCAACCAATGAAACCAATGGTTTATAGCGGCTTATTTCCTATTGAACCAAATAAATTTCCTGCTTTAAGAGAAGCTTTAGAAAAACTAAAACTAAATGATGCTGCCCTAACTTTTGAACCAGAAACAAGTGATGCCCTAGGCTTTGGGTTTCGTACAGGTTTTCTAGGACTTTTACATATGGAAATTATTATGACAAGAATTGAACGAGAATTTGATATTGCTTTAATTGCTACAAGTCCTTCGGTAATTTATGAAGTGATAAAAACTAATGGTGAGATTGAAATAATTGATTCGCCAAATAAAATGCCAGACAGGGCTTTAATAAAAGAAATTAAAGAGCCATATATTAAAACTAATATCTTTGTTCCAAGAGAGTATATTGGTCCAATAATGGAGTTATGCCAAGATAAAAGAGGTAATTACATCGCCATGGACTATATTGATGAGGCAAGAGTAAATATTCATTATGAGTTACCTTTATCAGAAATAGTTTATGATTTCTTTGATAAGTTAAAAAGTACTACCAAAGGTTATGCCTCTTTTGATTATGAACCATGTGGCTATAAAACTAGTGACTTAGTTAAAATGAGTATTTTAATTAATGGAGAACCAGTTGATGCCCTAAGTACCATTGTTCATAAAGATTTTGCGTATAATAGGGGTAAACAGATTGTCGAAAATTTAAAAGAATTAATCCCTCGTCAGTTATTTCAAGTACCAATTCAAGCAAGTGTTGGAGCTAAAATAATTGCAAGAGAAAATATTAGTGCCATGAAGAAAAATGTTTTAGCGAAATGTTATGGTGGCGATATAACAAGAAAAAGAAAATTGTTAGAAAAGCAAAAAGAAGGTAAAAAAAGAATGAAAATGGTTGGTAGTGTGGAAATACCGCAAGAAGCTTTTTTAGCAGTCTTAAAAGGGGATAACAAATAGGAGAGATTTACATGATAGATTTAGATTATAAGAATATTAGTAATGATTATATAGTTGATATTTTTTATGGATATGAAGATGATTTCTATATTGGGATAAAATATAAAGATTGTAGTATTACCAAGGCACCTTTTACAATTCGTAATTATAATATAATTTGTTCAAGATTAGAAAAACAATATAAAGAATTAGTTGATGACTTTTTTTCTTGTAAAGATAAAGTGTTAGGATTAGAAACGTTAAGAACAACTTTAGATGTATTCTATTTGATTTTTGTTAATAGTCTTTTTTATAGTGAAGATAACTTTTGGAAATATTTAGTTTTAATGATTAGTGGATTCTCATTTTTTATGACTACAGGAAAAAGAGATTATAAACTTGTTTCTTCTTCTATTAATGAATATATAAAGGTTAAAATTATCAAAAGATACCTAGAAAAGAAAGAAAACTTCCTGATCGAACTACCAAATGGGGACTTTACATATGGCTTAAATATTGCTAATATAAGTGACAGCACAAAAAAAATGCCTTCATTTATCGAAAGTATGCAAAGCGAAGAAGTAAAGGCACAAATAAAAATGTTACGATATATTGCCGAAAAAGAAAAGTAGTAGGGTGGTTTAAATGGTTGATTTAACAATTAATAAAGAGGATAAAAAAGATTATATTATTGATATTGATGAGGATAGAGATAATTATGCTGTTTTATATGCGGATGGAAAAAATGAGTTGTTTGGAAAAAGTGAAGCAATTAGAGAAGAATTACTAGAAAAATTAGAAAGACAATTTTGGAATTTTAGCCAAGAATATAAAGTATATGCAAAATATGAAAAAAAAATTATTGTATTTTCGGGTATTCTTTTTTATGGCATATTTGAAGTGTGTTTGTTATCACTTGAGTGTGATGTTTCTTCTGCTTTCTTAAATTTATATGTTTTGCTTATGAAATCATTTTCTGGTTCTCTTGCTAGTATTGGATTTCTTTTAACAACACTTTGGGAGATTTTTTCACTAGATGAAAAGTTAAGTAAGATTCATATAATAGAAGTATTTTTAAAACATAAAGAAGATTTTGAAGTTCTTTTGTATAAGTTTAATAATGGTGATGAAATCAAGTATTCTCCAGTTGATTTAATGAATATAGATAATTTTAATTCTTTAGAAGAAATATGTGATTTTGTTGATCAGGCAGAAAAAGAAATAAAATTAGAAAAAATATATTAGTAGAAAAAAAGTTGGAAGTTTAGTATAATTTAGGTGGTGGTAGTATGAAAACAGAATGTATTACGAAAACAGATTATTTTAAACAAGAGATTGATTATATAAAAGATAATGCTATAAAAGAAAGTTTATGTATTATGATTAATAAAATACCAGATTATTTTTTTAAGATTGAAGCAGCTAGTACTGGGAAATATCATCCTAGCTATGCTTGTGGGGAAGGTGGCCTTTTAAGGCATACGAAAGCAGTAGTTAGAATTGCTTATGAGTTATTTGGTATTTATAAATTTGATGAGCGAAAGAAAGACTTAATAATATTTTCATGTCTTATGCATGATTCTTTAAAAAAAGGCTTAAATGAATCAACTTATACTTTATGGGAACATCCATTAATTGCAGCTAATTTTATTAAGAGTAATCGTAATAGTTTAAAACTTAGCGATGAAGATATAACTTTCATTTGCGCTTGTATATCTAGTCATATGGGGAAGTTTAATGTTAGTAAGTATAGTGATATAGTTTTACCCCTTCCTTGTACTCCTGAACAGAAATTCGTTCATATGTGTGATTATTTAGCTAGTCGCAAAGTAATAGAAATAAAATTTGATGAACATAGTAATATAGTTTTATAATTTAGATACGGAGGTTTTGTAAATGGAAAGAGTATTAATAACAGGGGGTACTGGTCAGTTAGGACATGATGTCTTTTTGGAAGTTGAAAAGAGATATCCTAATGCTAAAATATTATTACCAAATAGAGATTATATGGACTTGACTAACTATACTTTAGTTAGTGCTATAATTAATCTTTTAAACCAGATGTAGTATTCCATTGTGCTGCTTATACTGCGGTTGATAAGGCTGAAGAAGAAAAAGATTTATGTTACGAAACAAATGTTAGAGGAACTTATAATATTACTAGTGCTTGTGCAAGTGTGGGCGCTAAATTAGTTTATATAAGTACTGATTACGTTTTTGATGGTAAAAAAGGTGAGCCATATGTGGAAGAAGATCAAACTAATACTTTGAATGAATATGGGAAATCAAAACTTTTTGGTGAAAAACAAGCTTTAACTTATTCTAAAAGTTTTATTGTAAGAACAAGCTGGGTATTTGGACTTAATGGTAAAAATTTTATTAAAACAATTATCAATGCTGCAAAAAAGCAAAAAGAATTAACTATTGTTTCTGATCAAGTTGGAAGTCCAACTTATACAAAAGATTTAGCTAAATTTTTAGTAAACCTTGCTGAAAGTGATAAATATGGTATTTATCATGCTCATAATGAAGGATATACTTCATGGTATCACCTTGCTAAATATACTTTAGAATTATATGGGTTAAAGACACCTGTTAAAGAAATTGCAACAAAAGATTATCCTCAAGCAGCTAAAAGACCACTTTATAATGTTTTAAGTACAGATAAGCTAAAAGAAAACGGCTTTGAACCGTTACAAGATTGGCATAAAGCAGTAGAAGAGTATGTTTATGAATTAATGTACGAAGAAGAAAAAAACAAAGTAGTTGAAGTAGTTCAAAATGAAAATGAAGAATTTGTAATTCCTAATGGAACAAAAGCAATTCCTACAAATTTAGCTGATTGCTTTATAATTGAACCTAAAGTTTTTGGTGATGATAGAGGACATTATTGTCCGAAATACCAAGAAGCATATATGAATTATTTTGGCTTTGAAAGAGTATTTCAAGATAGTGAAAGTTTAAGTAAAAGAGGAGTTTTAAGAGGAATTCATTTTCAAAAGTATCCTTTTGATCAAGCCAAGATCGTTCGTGTTGTAAGTGGTGCTGTAGTTGATGTCGTAGTGGATTTAAGAGTCGATTCTCCAACATTTTTACAATATACTTCAGTATTATTAACACCTTATGATAGTAAAAATCCCGAAAGTGGAAGACAATTATATGTACCAAGAGGATTTGGTCATGGATTTTTATGCTTAAAAGATAACACTTTGTTTAAATATTTTATTGATAACTATTATCGTCCAAATATGGAAAGTGGATTAGCTTGGAATGATCCATTAATTAATATTAATTGGGGTGAAATATTTACTAAATACGGAATCTCTAAAGATGAAATTACTTTATCTGAAAAAGATGAAAAAAGACCATTCTTAGAGAGTAGTCCAGAATATTTTAGTTATAAAAAATTAGAAATGAAGAAAGAATAAGATGTTTAAAAATGTCTTATTTTTTAGTATAATAGTTATAAGTTAGGAGATGATTCTTAATGAAGTGTATATTAATGAATAAAAATACGGAAGTACTAATGGCAGAATATGATTCTGGTCTTGGAGTTTTTACAAAGATTTATGATGTATATAATATAGACTATGCCCCATATATTATAAAAAGTTTTTATAATGGTACTGATGTAAATGATACCTCTTTTAGAACGAACCTTTCAGATTGGTTTCGCGGAAGAGGAATACCTAGTTGGAGAGATAAGTTAGATTTATTATTACATAGATTAGATATAAGTGTTTCAAGTGAACTTTTAGATAAATCTTTTGGATTATCTTTAAGTGATCAATATTGGTTAAAACCGATAGATAGTGATATTTTATATGATGATATTAATTTTTTTGACCATGATTTTGATTATTCAGAATTTTTAGAAGCATCTTTATCTAGAAATAGTAAGACAATAACAAAAGAAGAATCACTTAAGACTCCTAATAATACAACAGATGGAATGCTAAAAAAAGCCTGGATAATAGAAGATGGAACTAGATACTTATTAAAAGGTGGTTATAAAAATGAAGTATTACAGCCGTTTAATGAAGCATTAGCAAGTGAAATATGTAAAAGACTTGGTTTTGATCATGTAGAATATACTTTAGACACATATAAAGATATGGTTGTATCTAAATGTCCTTGTTTTATAAATAAAGATACGGAACTTATTACAGCTTATCAAATAAGAAATGATATGAAAAGACATGATAATGTAGAAGATTATGAAGAATATATAAAAAAACTCGAAAATAATGGTATAAAAGATGCTAGAAATAAAATGGAAAATATGTTTATACTCGATTTTTTAATTATGAATGAGGATAGACATTTAAATAATTTTGGAATTATAAGAAATGTTAATACCCTTAAATGGCTAGATGTAACTCCTATATTTGATAATGGCATGGCTTTAAATGTCGATTATTATAGCGAAGGAGAAGTTGCTATTTCTGGTCAGGGTAGATTTTTTTATGAAGAAAAACCATTTGATGAAATTATTAAAGTTGTAAAAGATTTAAAAAGAATTGATATTAATAAATTAAAGGATTTACCTGAATGGTTTGATGAATTATTACATAAATATCAAAACATTACAAAAATGTCTGATAAAAGAATTAATCTTCTTTGTGTTCTTTTGAATAGGCAAATAAATAAGCTTAAAAGTTTAATAGAGAATAGTTAGTTATTCTTTTTTATTAATTTTTTAGGATTTTTAATAAGAAAAAAGTAATAAAGACAGAAGAAGTTAGTATAGAAGAACAACCTTTAGAAGTTTGTAATTTCTTTATTGAAAATGTAAAATTGTGTAAATAGCACAATTTTTTTAATGGTTTAATATTTACAATATATAAGGAATGAAGTAATATAATGTTAAACAGTGGTACATTGTGGTGGAAAGTGGGGGGTTAAAATGTTCATGGGAGAATACCATCATACTATTGATGAAAAAGGACGTTTAATATTACCTGCTAAGTTTAGAAACGAGCTAGGAGAAAAGTTTATTATCACTCGTGGCTTAGATGCTGAAAAATGTCTCTATGTTTATAGTATGAATGATTGGAACCGCATAGTTAGCAAATTAAACACTCTACCTTTTACGAAAAAAGATGCCAGAATTTTTGTAAGAACTTTCTTCTCTGGTGCCACTGAATGTGAATTCGACCGACAAGGAAGAATAAACATTACCTCCCCATTGGTTAGTTACGCCGATTTACAAAAAGATTGTGTTGTAATCGGCGCAAATGACCGAATAGAAATATGGTCAAAAGAAAGATGGGATAATTTCTTTAATACTAATAGTGAAATGGTTGAAGAAATAGCAGAACACTTATTTGAAGGGAATGACTTTTAATGCATTATAGTGTCCTCTTAAACGAATCAATCGAAGGACTAAATATTAAAGAAGATGGCTTGTATGTCGATTGTACTTTAGGATATGCAGGGCATAGTAGTGAAATACTAAAAAGATTAAAAATGGGAAAACTATTCGCCTTTGATAGTGATAGTGAAGCAATTACTTATTCAAATCAAAAACTTAAGAATATTAATTCTAATTATGAAATTATTCATAGTAATTTCGTTAATCTAAAAAAAGAGTTAGAAAAAAGAAATATTTTTAAAGTAGATGGAATTTTATTTGATTTAGGAGTATCAAGCCCGCAAATTGATGATTCAAAAAGAGGTTTCTCATTTATGAAAGATGGTCCACTTGATATGCGAATGAACAAAGATTGTTCAAAAAATGCTAAAGATGTTGTAAATAGCTATTCGAAAGAAGAACTTGCTAATATATTTTTTACTTATGGTGAAGAAAAAATGTCTAACATTATAGCTAAAAATATTGCGGAAAAACAAAGTACAAAGGAAATAGCTACTACAAAAGAACTCGTTGATGTGATTAGAAAAAGTGTCGGAGCTAAATACTTTAATAAAGAACATCCTGAAAGAAGAATATTTCAAGCTATTAGAATAGAAGTTAATAATGAATTAAAAGTATTAGAAAGTGCTTTAAACGATGCTATTGATTTGCTTAATGAAAGAGGAAGAATAGTCGTAATTACATTTCACTCTAAAGAAGATAAAATTGTGAAACATATATTTAAAAAGCAAAGTGAAGTTAATGAACTTGTTAAAGGTTTGCCAGAAATACCGAATGAATATAAACCGAAAATTAAATTAATAAATAAAAAACCAATCATACCTAGTGATTATGAAATAAAAGAAAATAGTCGAAGTAAAAGTGCTAAACTTCGAATAATTGAAAGGATATAACAATATGCAAAAAACAAAGAAATACAAAGTATTAAAAGGAGAAAAATTAGCTTGGTTAGTTTTAGTAATAATGATTTTGATTATTCCAATCGCTAGTGTCTACACAAAAGCGGTATTATCTGAGTCAAATATTAAAGTGGAAAAAGTTAGAACTTCTATCTCCAAACAACAAAGTATTAATGAATCGTTAGGTATGAAAATTAGTGAATTAGCATCATTAGATAAAATACAAGAAGTTGCAACTAATTCTGGTTTGGAATATAATAATGATAATATTAAAGTTATTGCTAAAAAATAAAGGAGTTTTTAAATGAAAAGAAGAAAGAAGAATACTGTTACAGTTAATAAATTTGTTATGCTATGTGTTGTTCTTTCTTTTTTTGCTGCCATAGTAAAAGTTTGTATAGTTTCGTTAAGTAAAGAAGTTGATGGCCTTAATTTAACGGAATTTGCTGATTCAAGAAATACAGAAAAAGAAGTTTTATATGCGCGCCGTGGTTCAATCTATGATGTCAATGGCGAAAAATTAGCTGAGAGTGTTAATTCTTATACTGTTATTGGATATATTTCAAAAAAAAGAACAACAGATGAAAAAAACCCAGAGCACGTAGTTGATAAAGAAAAAACGGCAAAAGAGTTAGCACCTCTTTTAAATGTGTCTGAAGAACAAATTATTAATTTATTAAGTAAAGATTTATATCAAATAGATTTAAAAAGAGGAGTTAGTGAACTTACTAAAAGTAAAATAGAAGCTTTAGATTTACCAGGAATTGATTTTGTGGAAAATTCTAAAAGATGGTATAAAATGGGTAATTTTGCTTCCTACATCATTGGCTATGCACAAAGCGGTGATGATGGAAAAATTGTTGGTAAAATGGGAATTGAAGCTAAGTATGATGATGTCTTAACAGGAACAGATGGGTATACCGAATATCAAAAAGATGCTTATGGCTATAAAATGCCTCAAACAACACCTATTGTAGTGGATGCCAAAAGTGGTAATGATGTTTATTTAACAATTGATAATAATATTCAAATGTTTGTTGAAAATGGGATTAAAGAAGTTACTAATAAAGTAGATATGGACTGGTTAGTTTTTGAAGTCATGGATGCTAAAACAGGTGCAATAGTGGCAGCAGGATCAAGTCCCAATTTCAATTTAAATACTTTGGATAATATTGAAAATTATTTAAATCCTTTAACATCTTATGAGTATGAACCAGGTTCAACCATGAAAATTTTTTCTTTTATGAGCGCTATGGAAAATGGAAAATACGATGGTAATGCGAAATATCAATCGGGTACTATAAAAGTAGAAGATTCAACTATTAAAGATTTTAATGGTGTTGGTTGGGGTGTTATTACATATGACCAAGGCTTTGCTCATTCTTCTAATGTTGCAGCCACTCATTTAGCTCAAAGTATAGGAAGAGATAAACTAAAAGAAACATATCAAAAATTGGGCTTTGGAAGTAAAACAGGTATTGAGTTACCAGGAGAAAATGAAGGCGATATTAGTTTTTACTATAATACAGAAGTAGCAACAGCATCTTTTGGTCAAGGTATTACAACGACTCCGATTCAAAATTTACAAGCATTATCTAGTTTAACTAATGAAGGTAATGTTTTAAAACCCTATATTGTTTCTAAAATAGTAGATGCTTATGGTAATACAGTTTTTGAAGCTGAAAGAACCGTAGTAAATAAAGTGGCATCAAAAGAAACAGCAGAAAAACTTTTGTCTTTGATGTATGATACTGTTTATAATGGTCCTACTGATGCGAAATTTTTTAAAGCCGATAATGTCACAATTGTTGGTAAAACAGGTACTGCTCAAATAGCATCATCTACAGGCGGATATATGACAGGAGATTATGATTATATTAAGAGTTTTGCAGGAGTATTTCCTTATGAAAATCCTGAGTATATTATTTATGTATCGACAAAAAAGCTTAAAGGTTCATTTAGAGAAGTAGCTAATATAACCAAAAAAATAATTGAAGAAATAGCTAAGTATAAAAATATCACTGATACTGTAGAACATATTGATAAAACAAAAATAGTTACAATAGATAATTTAATTAGTACAAATATAGCTGATACTGAAGAGAAGTTAAAAAAACTTAATTTACAACCAATTATAATTGGTGATGGTAAGTATGTTATTAATCAGTATCCATTAAAAAATAAAAAAGTTGAAAAAGGGAGTAAAGTTTTCTTACTAACTAATTCTAATAATTATATAATGCCAGATGTAACTAATTGGACAAGTAGTGAAATAATTAGTTTTTGTAATATTATTGGTTTAAAATATGAATTAAATGGTTATGGGCAAGTAGAAAGTACTAGTTTGGAAGTTGGTAGTGCAATTGATTTGAATGATAAATTAGCGATTAATTTAGTTAATGAAAAGAAAAGAGTTGCATAATTTTGAACAAAAATATAAATAATTTGCTGATTTTTAATATTTTAAGATTATAAGGAAGAACTTCTAATTTCTTCTTTTTTTGTTTCATCAAATATAAAATAATACAATTATCAATTTAAATTTGTATTTTTATAATCTTGATGTCAACCTAAAAACTTAGTCATTGACAAAAAGGTCGGGGTATAATTTTATCAACAATAGAAAAATTGGAGATAGAATTATGGAAAATGGAAAGAAAAAAAGAAAGCAATAATCATAAGTAGTATGAGTATAGTAGCATTACTACTAATAGTAGGGATAAGTTATGCCTTTTGGCAAACAACAAAAATACAGGAAGATACAAATATAGTAGCAAGTGGCTGTTTTAAAGTAGAGTTAGAAGGAAATAATCCAATATTTTAAGTAATGCTTATCCAGTAACAGAAAAGTACTATGGAACATCCAAAGAAACAAGAACATTAATAAGTGGAAAATTAGAAAGTAATAGAAGTATAACCTATAACTTAAGAATATGGATAGATGAGGATGCACCAAATAGTGAACAAAATAAAGTGTTTGCAAGTAAGATTGTAATAACAATAGGACAAAGTGGTGAAATAATTAAGAGTTTAGCAGATAAATTAGAGTTAGGAGATTATATTTCGATGACCCCAACAAGTACAAGTTATATAATACCAGCAGGAGTAAATTGAAATAGTATATAATTTACACAAAATAAAAATTTGTAAGAAAAACATGCAATTTTATCCATGCGAAAAAGATTTGCATGTTTTTTTATTCAAATTTTAAGTATGTTTATATGTCATATAACTTAAAAGTCAAGGGTAAGCGAACATAATTGTAGGAATTGAAAGCAATTTTGAATAAGGTAAGACCAGTATTAAATAGAGACATAACTCGTTTCTTAATTCTTTTACCATCAATAATATAGTTTTTGTGAGTAGTAATTTTAACGCTTCTATAGCATTTAGAGTTTTTAGATAAGTCAGCACCAAGAATAGTTAAATAAGTTACGCAGACACAAAGAACAGAATACATGTTAGTGAAAACTCTAATACTCATATTAGAAATTTTATTAAGATTAAAGCCATTGGATTTCTGATTTTTAAACATACATTCAATGGAACCAAATCTAAAACGATAATTTTGGATAGCAGTTTCAATATTTTTGTTAGTAGCAATAATCCAAGGAGTAGAAGTATCTAAAGAACTGGAGTAGACAATGTTAGTTTTAAATCTCTTGTCAGTAATATAAACATCTTTATGAACAATAGCATGATGTTTACGATGTTTAAGTTTCTTAGCTTTTAATTTTATACCATCTTTATAAACATGAATGTTACCTTTTAATCTAACACAATAAGTATGACCTAAAGAGTCAATATAATCTAAAAGTTCAGTAGAACAAAACCATCTGTCAGCTAAGAAAACTAAATCTAAGTCTTTATCTTTAAATAAGTCATCAACTGCTTTAATACCATTTTTAAGAGTATCAATTTTAAAGGCATCAGTATTATTACTACCTTTAAAGCAATCAAAGTAAATAGGAAAACCTTGAGTACCAAGACGCATAGTAAACATAAAGACAGCATAATTATCATGAGAAAACATATGGTCAAAAGTGATATGAACTCTATTATTAGAATGTTTGCTTTTATAAGAAACAAGAATAGAGGTAATAACATTGTTGAAGAAGACTTTACCATCAAAGTGATCATTATTAAAAAATCTATTAATACGTTTAACAATAGAGTCATATTGAGCCCATTTTTGTTCATCTTTAAGAGACTTAGCAATATCAGAAGAAGCACAAGATTCAGAAGAAATCATACCAAACATTAAAGAAGGTAGAAAATTAAGTTGGTTTTTTCTAATGTTAGGGATAGCATTCTCAATGAAATTTTTAAAAGCTGTTGTAATATCAGCTTGAGTATTATATAATTTAAACATAAAACAACTTCCTTACTATGTTAGTCTAAAATAATAGTAGCAAAAAGAAGTTGTTTTATCAATTTTAAGAGGAGAAATGTATACATAGTATTGTATATCTATTTTTTTATTTTCAAAAAACTGTCCATAGGTAAGTATTCTAAGTTAACAGAAGATGAAAAAAGATTTTATCAAAGAAATTTAACAAGAAAACGTAATTATTCCTTAATCAAGCGGCTAAAAAAGCAGGTGTTAAAAACTTTGATCAATTTCATAATGCTGGTTATAAAGGATTATACAATGGTGAAACAGCAGATGATATTGCTAAGAGGAAAGGCCTTCGTTACAGGGAAGATATTCTTGATAATATGGGCAGTTTTGAATTGGTAGCTAATTTATTTCGTATTACTCAAACTGAATCTAAGCTAAAAAGAGATAATGTTAATACAGAGATTAAAGCATGCAGTACACATAATAAAGTTGGTAAAATCGTTAGAAATGCAATAAAAGAAGCTGGTGGAACAATGCCAGAAGACTTACCAACACCAGAAAAAAAGTTTAAAAGAATTAGAAAAAGAAAAGAAAACTAAAATAAAAAATAACTAAGTCTTTCCATACTAAATTCTTGGAAGAGTTCTGGTGAAAGAATAATAGCTAGAATTTATGAATTGGTACCATAAAAATAAAAAGATAGTAAAGCTTATGAAAAAATTGGCACTCATATATTGACAAGTGCTAAGCATAATATTATAATGATATTAGCACTTGAAGAAAATTAGTGCTAATAGGTGGTGATACTATGGACGAAAGACAGAAAGAACTACTTAAAGAAATAGTTGAAAGTTACATCAAAACCGTAAGACCTATTGGTAGTAAAGCTCTATGTAAAAAGTTTAAACTATCATCAGCGACAATCAGAAATGAGATGGCTGTGTTAGAAAAATTAGGATACCTAGAGAAAAATCATGTTTCATCTGGTCGTGTACCTAGTGAAATGGGATACAAATACTATGTTGAAAACTTGATGAAACCAAAAGAACTTACAGGTGATGATGTTTTAAAACTCCAAACAATATTCAAAAATAATGAACTTGCTATTAGTGATACAATTAATAAATGTGTTGAAATAATTAGCGAGATTACACATTATACAACAGTAGTTTTAGGAAAAAGTTCTATAGAGAACACCCTTCAAAAAGTAAGTATAATTCCAATTGAAAACGATAAAATCGTTGCTCTGGTTTGTACTAACAAAGGAATCGTGGAAAACAAACAATTTAGTCTTGAAGAAAATATTTCGGTTGATGAACTAGTTAAGACAAGTGAAATTATTAATAAAATGCTTGTTGGAGTTCCGATTACAGAAGTAAGTCAGAGACTAGAATACGAGATTAAACCAATTATTGCTGCAAGAATTAAGCAATATGAAACTGTTTACAACATTTTCTATGATGCATTTAATGATTTTAGTAAGAAAAATGAAGAACATGTCTTCTTCAGTGGCAAATCTAATTTATTAAATCAACCAGAATATAATAATGTAACAGAAATTAAAAAAATTGTTAGCAAGTTTGAAGATGAATCTTTGGTTAGAAAAATCGAAGAAAAAGAGCAAGGAATTAATATCTACATTGGGGAAGAAAACGAATTTGATGATAGTGTCACAGTTATTAAGAGTAAATATAATATTAAAGGTCAAGAAGGAACTATTGCGATTATTGGTCCTAAGAGAATGGAATACGATAAAGTAGTAGCATTTCTAGAATACCTTAATAAGAATTTGAGTAATGATGACAAATAATTTATGTAAGTAATTTTGGACTTACTATAAATAGTTATAAAATTCTTAGAAAAGAAAAGAGATGAATTATGGACGAAGAAAAAGTAGAAGTACTAGATGAAGAAATTAAACAAGAAGAGCAAAAAGAAGAACCAAAAAAAGAAAAGAAAAAAAAGGGGAAATTAGAAAGTGTTATTGATAATTTAAAAAGTGAAAATGCTACCTTAAATGATAAACTTTTAAGAGTTAGTGCCGAATTACAAAACACGAAAAGAAGAGCAGAAGAACAAATAAGCAATATGGCTAAGTATGAAGGAGAATCATTAATCAAAGAATTACTTGCCGTTATTGATAACTTTGAAAGAGCTATCAATATGGATGATACTAATTTAGAAGATGAGGTATCCAAATTCTTAAGTGGTTTTAAAATGATTTATGCTAGCTTTAATACTATTTTAACAAATTTTGATGTTAAAGAAATCGACTCTCTAAATAAAGAATTTGACCCGAATACGATGGAAGCTGTGTTAACAGAAAAAGTCGAAGGGGTAAGCACAAATACAGTAATTGATGTTTTACAAAAAGGTTATACTTATCGTGGTAAAGTTATAAGACATGCGATGGTTAAGGTAGCTGAATAATGGATAAATTTTACTTTATAGATAGATTTTGTGAAGTAGCCTAATTTGTATTGCTGGTTTAGAATATTTAGAAAAAGCAAAGAATGAACCAAGTATTATTATTCGCCAAATAAATGAAGATAATTTTGTTTATTGGAGTGAAATAACTGGAACATCAACTTATATTATGTTTCAAGAAAAATATGATTTTCCAAGTATTCCTCTAGGATTTACTTGGGAGGAAGATGGAACAATAAGACGTCGTATTTATTTATATAAAGATAATGTGCGAAAAACACAAAAAGAAATTAATGAAGAAATCGATAGAAATTGTAATATACTCAATGAATGGGCAAGAAATTTGTCTAAAGAAAAGAAAGGAAAGATGAAAAATGAGTAAAATTATAGGTATAGATTTAGGTACAACAAACTCTTGTGTTGCTGTACTAGAAGGTGGGGAACCACATGTTATTGCAAACTCCGAAGGTAATAGAACAACTCCTTCAGTAGTTGCATTTAAAAATGATGAAGAATTAGTAGGAGAAACTGCTAAAAGACAAGCAGTTACTAATGTTAATAATACAATTTCTTCAGTAAAAAGAAAGATGGGTACTAAAGAAAAAGTAGAAGCTAATGGTAAAAAATGGACTCCTGAAGAAATTAGTGCCAAAATATTAAGTAAACTTAAAAAAGATGCTGAAAGCTATTTAGGAGAAAAAGTAACTAAAGCAGTTATTACAGTTCCAGCATACTTTAATGATGCTGAAAGACAAGCTACTAAAAATGCAGGTAAAATTGCTGGACTTGAAGTTGAAAGAATTATTAATGAACCAACTGCTGCTGCTCTTGCTTATGGAATTGATAAACAAGATGACACTCATACTGTGCTTGTTTATGATTTAGGTGGCGGAACATTCGATGTTTCAATTCTTGAATTAGGTGATGGTGTATTTGAAGTTAAATCTACTGCTGGTAATAACCGTCTAGGTGGAGATGATTTTGATAAGAGAATAATGGACTACTTAGTAGATGAATTTAAAAAAGATAATGGTGTTGACTTATCTAAAGATAAGATGGCAATGCAAAGAATTAAAGATGCTGCTGAAAAAGCTAAAAAAGATTTATCTGGTATGACTAGTACTCAAATTAGTATTCCATTTATTACACAAAATGATGATGGCCCTCTACATTTAGATGTTAACTTAACAAAAGCTAAATTTGAAGAACTTAATATGGATTTATTTGAAAGTACTCTAGAACCAGTTAAGAAAGCTTTAAAAGATGCTAAACTGAAGAGCAGTGATATTAATAAAGTAATATTAGTTGGTGGTTCAACTAGAATTCCATATATTCAAGAACTAGTTAAGAAAGAATTAGGACAAGAACCTTCTAAAGGTGTAAACCCTGATGAAGTAGTTGCTATGGGTGCTGCTATCCAAGGTGGAGTTTTAACAGGTGAAGTTGAAGATTTAGTATTACTTGATGTTACACCATTATCACTAGGTATCGAAACATTAGGTAACGTAATGACAGTTTTAATTCCAAGAAATACAACTATTCCGACAAGTAAGAGTCAAGTATTTAGTACAGCTGCTGATAATCAACCTGCTGTTGATATTCATATCTTACAAGGTGAAAGACCTATGGTTTCTGATAACAAAACTTTAGGAAGATTCCAATTAGGAGATATTCCACCAGCACCAAGAGGTGTACCACAAATTGAAGTTAAGTTTGATATCGATGCTAATGGTATTGTTAATGTTTCAGCTAAAGATTTAGGAACAAATAAAGAACAAAGTATTACAATTACTTCTAGTACTAATTTAACTGATGAAGAAATTGATAAAATGATGAAAGAAGCTGAAGCTAATAAAGAAGCAGATGAAAAGAGAAAAGAAGAAGCTGATGTTAGAAATGATGCTGATTCACTAATCTTCCAAACTGAAAAAGCCATTAAAGACTTAGGTGATAAGATTGATGAAAACGACAAAAAAGAAGCTGAAGAAAAGATGGAAGAACTTAAAAAAGCTTTAGAGGGTGAAGATTTAGAAGATATAAAGACTAAGAAAGATGCTTTATCTGAAAAAGCAATGGCTTTAGCAACAAAAGTTTATGAAGAAGCGGCAAAAGCAGCTCAAGAAGCAAATAATAGTGAAGATGCTGATACAAAAGAAGATAAAAAAGACAAAAAAGAGAAAAAAGATGATGTTCAAGAAGCATCTTATGAAGAAAAATAAAAAAGAGAGAATTAATCTCTCTTTATCATAGTTATAGGAGGTAACTTATGGCCGATAAAAAAGATTACTATGAAGTGTTAGGTGTTAGTAAGACTGCAACTGAGCAAGAAATTAAGTCTGCTTTCCGGAAACTTGCTAAAAAATATCACCCTGATGTTAATAAAACACCTGAGGCAGAAGCTAAATTTAAAGAAATTGGCGAAGCTTATGCTGTTTTAAGTGATGAAACTAAAAGAAAACAATATGATCAATTTGGACATGCCGCCTTCCAAGGAGGAGGGGATGCTTCTGGATTCGGTGGTTTCCAAGGTTTTGGTGGCTTTGAAGATATTGATTTAAGTAGCATATTTGATGATTTATTTGGTGGCTCTATGTTTGGTGGAAGACGTGGAAGTAAAAGAGCTACGAAAGGCGAAGACTCACTACTTAGAGTTAACTTAACTTTTGAAGAAGCCGTCTTTGGTTGTGAAAAAACAATTTCACTAAATTTACTTGAGACTTGTGAAGAGTGCCATGGTAAAGGTGGATTTGATGAAAAAACTTGTCCAACATGTGGCGGAGCTGGAAGAGTAATTCAAGAACAAAGAACAATGTTTGGAACATTTCAATCCCAAACTACTTGCCCTAATTGTGGTGGGAAAGGTAAGACTTTTGCAAGAAAATGTAATAAATGTTCGGGAAAAGGACAAACAAGTTCAAAAAAAGATATTGTTGTTACAATTCCTGAAGGAGTTGATACAGGACATCAATTAAGAATAAGTGGCAAAGGTAGTGCAGGAAGAAATGGTGGACCTAATGGGGATATCTATTTAGAATTTAATGTTAAAGAACATCCTTTATTTAAAAGAGATGAAAGTGATATTATTGTTGAAGTACCAATTACTGTAGCAGAAGCAGCATTAGGTTGTAAAAAAGAAGTTCCAACAATAAATGGTAGTGTTGTATTAGAAATCGATGCTGGGACACAATCAAAAGATAAGTTAAGATTAAAAGGTAAAGGTGTGAAAAATCCTAATACCAATAAATATGGTGATATGTACGTTATTATTAATGTTATAATTCCAACTAAATTAGACCGTAAACAAAAAGAACTATTTAAAGATTTAGATAAAACAAATTTAGAAAATAGTGAAGAATTTAAAAATTATAATAAGTATTTATAAGAGATGGGCGACCATCTTTTTTCTTTAGAATAAAACTTTGTAAATTAATTCTTTAAAAGATGATTTCAAAAATCATCTTTTTGCATGCAATAATTCGATTTTTGCAAGAATTTAAATAAAAAATGGAACTTTTTAACAAAAGATTTCAAGAAAAAAGAGGAAATTACTAAAAATGGGAGAATGTATATAGTGAAAGGTAATTAAACAAAAGGAGGTTTTATAATGAAAAAAATGTTTAAATTATTTTTTGTAATTGCTATTATTTTTTCATATAAAATGAGTGTTGATGCTAAAGAATTGGTATTGTCTTATTCACCATTTTATTATGAAAGAAGTGAAGAAGGAGGTGAATATAAATCTTGGAAATTTCCTAAATATGATATTGATGGAGAGACAGCTTATTGTATTCAATTTGAAGTTCAGCAAGGAACCATTTATGAAGAAGCACCATTTGAAAGTATGGGAATTGATGAAAGCAAAAAAGAAAGATTATTATTAATAGCTTATTATGGTTATGATTATCCTAATCATAATAACGATTATTATAGAGCAGCTACACAAGCTCTTTTGTGGGAATTAACCGCTCATAATAAGACAGTTGTTAATTTTACGACTGAAAGATATGGAAAAGGTGATATAGTTGATGTTAGTAGAGAAAAAGAAGAAATAGAAAACTTGGTAAATCAGCACTATGATAAACCAGATTTTAAAGAAAGTTACCAAATTAACTTAGGGGAAAAATTAGAGTTAGAAAGTTCTTTATTAAAAGATTATGATTTAATAGATAGTGAAGGCTTAAAAGTAGAAAAAAATGATTATAATTTAGTTATTGAGCCGACAAATGTTGGAAGTTATTCTTTAAAATTAAGAAAAAGACAAGTATATAATCAAAATTACTATTTTTTAGCATCTGAAGGATATCAAAATATGGTTATAGCAGGAAATGTACCTAGTGTTGATTTAGAAGTCAAAATAGAAGTGTTAGGAGGCAAAATAAAGGTTGAGAAGAAAGATGCTAGTACCAAAGAAAAGATCTTAAAACAAGGAATTAAATTTAAAATTAAGAATTTAGATGATAATAAAGAAGTATGTCAAAATGCATCTTGTACTTTTGAAACAGATGCCAAAGGAGAATTTGTAACTGGTTTATTAAAATATGGAACTTATCAAATTACCGAGGTATGTGAAAATATTTTTGGATATCAATGTAATGAAGAAGGTATAAAGGTGGAATTAAATGAAAAGACACTATTAGAACAAGTTGTTACAAAAGATTTCTATAATGAAAGAATGCTAGGGAAAGTAATAATTCATAAAAAAAGTGAGTTTAATGAACCTTTAAATAAAATAGAATTTAATTTGGAAGCTTTAGAAGATATTGAATTTAATAATGAAATAATTTATAAAAAAGGAGAAGTTATATCGAAATTAATTACTGATGAATTTGGTAATGCTAATATAGATAAACTACCTATTGGTAAATATTTATTATATGAAGTAAAAACAAAAGAAGGATATATATTAGATAATACAAAGTATGAAATAAACTTAAATTATAATAATGCTTATACAACTCCAATTTATGAGAAAATTTTTATTAACTATGAAGAAGGGCAAGGTAATACTGATATTCCAGACATAGAAGAAGTTCCTCCAATAGTTGAAATTGATGTTCCTGATACCATGTCTTTGAACTATTTATATTATTTGTTCAATTTATATGCTTATCTTAGGTCAAGAAGAAGATAATATTTGTATTATTTTCTTTTTTTGGTTAAAACTATAAATGGTGATGATATGGCAAAAGTTTTAATAATAGTTGGTTCAAGAAGAGAAGGAAATAGTTTTCATCTGGCTAAAAAATTAAAAGAAGGCTTATTAGATAGAAGAATTTCCTGTGATATAATTACACCTGGTAATCAAAAAATATATTTATGTACAGGATGTATGGATTGTGATACAACTGGCGTTTGTGACTTTAAAGATGATATGGAAAGTAATATTAATAAAGTATTAGAAAGTGATTTTTTAGTTTTTATAACACCTACAAGATGGAATACTTTATCAGGTGATTTGAAAATCTTTATGGATCGTTTAAATCCTTTGTACAGTAGTAGAAAATTAGAGAATAAGAAAATGATAGCTTTAGTTGTTGGTTCCAAGCCCAAAAGTGCTTATTCAACAGATGGAGCATTGACGTCTTTAGGAAGTTTTTCGGAATCTGCTAAAATGAATTTAGTTTATAAGTATGAATTTAATGATTGCTTGAAATTCCAAGATATTTTAGAACAAGAAGAAAACATTAAAACAGTAATACAAGAGATTATATCATTAATGGAATAGTCTTTTTTATTTGTCTTTTAAAGAAATTTAATATATAATAAAAAAAGAAATAAGGAAGTATGGGGTGTTTTGATGAACGATAATGAAGAAACAAAAATTACAGTTAAAAGACAGGCTAGTGGAACATCTAGTTATGTAAAACATGATTTTAGTTATGTTAATGGAAAAATTGTTTATGATAAAAAATTTAAATCATTTGCTGAAGAAGAAAACGCCAAAATTGTAGGTGCTTATCAGAAAAAAATAAAAAATAAAAGTTCAAAAGAAGAGATAAGTAAAGAAAGAGAAGAAAATGCTAAAAGACAAAAAGAATTAAAAAGAAAAAAAGAAGAGGATGCTAAAAATACGAAAAAGTATGTAGCAAACCTTCAAAAAAAAGAGAAATTATCTAAGCAAGATAAAAAATCAACCACTTGCCAGGTGAAAAAAGTAAATTTGTTTGATGAATTAAAGGTATCTTTAGAAGAAAAAGAAATTTTAATAGATATCATTAATTATTCTTTAAAAGAAAGAGAAATAAAAATATTAAGAGATTATTATGGAAGAAATTATGATGGAATAAATCGATTGACGAATGGTAGAGAAGCGAAACAAAATGCCAGTATTGTTGTAAGAAAATTAAAAGGTTATTTCAAAGAAGCAATTAATATTTTGAAAGAAAATAAAATTAAGTATCGCTTTTATTTACTTAATTTTAAAAAAGAAATAGAGTACATTCCACAAAACGCTATTTCCAAAGGTGTTTTGAAAAAAGCTTATAAAAAATTGTCAGTTCAAGAAATGCGTATCGCTGAAGCTTATTTTAATCATTTAAAAGTAGAAGAGTTGACTGATGAGGAGTTAATAGTTTTTGCAGAAGTTATTTTTCCTAAACTAAATGCATATGTTTTTAGTCCTAAAGGAATAGATGCTTATTTTAAAGCTTATACAACGGATGAACAAAAAATATTAAGAGATATTTTAAAATTACTTCCTAAAAACCAATTTGAGATAACTAAGAAAAAATTTGGTAAAAATCTTGATGGCGAGAATAGAGAAAAATTATCAGCTAGTGAAAGGATAAGTTTTAGTCAAACTATCGTCCCTAAAATAGAGAAAAAATATCAAGAACTATTAGAATTAAAAGGAACCCCTGATTATTATATTTCCTATTTTAAAGGATTTTCCAAAATTAATTTAGAAAAACACTGTAATATAAAAGATGAAATTGATAAGAAAATTCTTCTTGACTTGTTAGAAAAACTTAATGAAAGAGATTTAAGCATTCTTTTCACTACAGAAGAATTATCTAAGATAACTAGAAATGAGCTATTATCCAAAAGATATGAGATAACTAATTATCTTAAAAAAAGCATTATAGAATTGAGAAAAGTTTATGATGATCTAAAAGGATATTATAGCCTTTTAGATCAATTGTTAAATGGTAATCAAATAAATGAAATAAGAGAAAAACAAATAATTAACAAACAAGAAGATAAAAAGGATTTAACAATATCTTTTGCTAATTATCTTGAAAAAGTTTCTTTAAATATTTTAGAAGATGTTATTAATTATGGTTTAAAAGAAGAAGAAAAATCTTTTTTGAACAATTTATTTTCTAGTGATTTTGGAAATAGTATTGCTGTAAAAACGCAAAGAAAAATTAAAATGTTTAATAGGATAAATATTAAGATAAATTCTTTAATTAACTATTTGTGTGATTTAAACGAGGAAGAATATGAAGAATTTTTTGGGAGATTAAAAGACTTTTTGAAAGAAGAAGATTATACTTTATATCATATTAAAGATTTGAGTACTTATTTAGGCATCCCTTTAAATGAAAGTTTAAAATTTATTCTTGCTTTTGCTTTAACTAAGGAAGAAAGATTAGTACTGCAAAAGAGGTTTGGTTTAACTTATGAAGGCTTTTTACAAGAAAAAATTACTACTAATGAAAAATATGCTATAAAGGTTATAAAGGATAAAATTATTAGGCAATATTTTTTAATAAAAGATAATGAAGACTTAGATGTTAATCAAAAATTAGAATTACTTTCTAAATTGCAAAAAGAAAAAAAGCCAAGAGGTATAAAAGGTTATAAATATCTTTCTTTAATTGCGTATTTAAATATTAGTGAAGATGAAAGAGAAAAATTTTATCAAACAATGGAAGAGACATTTGATTTAGAAGAAATAAATTTATTCCAAAAGAGATTTGGACCACTATATGATGGAGAGAAAGCAGAAAAAGTAAGCAAAGATGAGAATATTAGGATTTTTAGTTATTTAATCCCGCGACTGAAAACGACTTTAAAATTTGGGGATAAATCTAGACAATCCAAAACTTTAAAAGATTTTTTGAAATTAAATGATGAAGAAGCAAAGAATATGCAACTTGCTATTACAACACTAAAATTAACACATATTGAAATACTGCAGAAGATTTTTGGCCCTTTATATGATGGCGATAATAGTATGGCCACAACTCTAAATGAAAAGAGTCAATTAGTACAAACAATAAAACCTAAACTGTTAGAAGCTATTAAATTAATAAATGAGGTAGATGAAGAACAATTAGAAACAGAACTAGATAAATTAACAATAAAAAATAAATTTGGTTATCGAATTCTATCTTTGTATGAAGTTCTTTCTTTACCTTTAGAAGGTAAAGAAACCCTTATTAATGCCATTAATAAGATTTTTAAGAAAGATGAGATTTATCTATTACAAAAAAGATTTGGTCCTTTATATGATGGAGTTGGTGTTAAAGGAGTAACTAAAAAAGAAAATGATTTTATTAATCAAAATTTGCTTCCAAAATTAAGATTTGAAATCAAAAAAAAATTAGGAAGAATAATAAAAAAAACAACTACTAATTATAGAATAAAGTCTTTATTTAAATATTTAAATGTGGATGAAAATAAACATCATGTTCTTTTAGATATTATCAATATTTTTTCGCTAGAAGATAAAATGATACTGCAAAAGAGATTTGGTTCTTTATATGATGGAGAAGATGTCAAAGAAATTACTCAACATGAAAAAAACCGTATTTTTTTAACATTAATTCCTAAAATAAAAGAAATGTTTGAAGTATTAAGTAGTGTATCGCAAAAAGATTATGAAGAAACTTTAAAATTATTAGCTTCTAAACATACAACTAGAAGAAGAAATACTAGTATTTTGATTAGAAAAATGACAATAGAAGAGTTTGAAAAAGAACAAAAAGAAAAAGAGATGCCAAAGATTAGTTTAAAAAAAGTAATTAATGTCGAAGAAGTAGAATTAAGAGAAGAAAAGAAAGAAAGCTATTATGAAAATATAGCTTATATTAGAAATTTAGTAGAAATATTAGAAGAGGAGAAGAAAGACGTATTCAAAAATTATCGAAAAAAATTGCAATATTTTAAAGATGATGTAATATTACTAGCAAGAAAACTAAAAATATATTCTTTAGATTTATCTTCATATGGTTTTACTAAAGAAGAAGCGATATTTATTTTAATAAATACAACAGAAGGATTAAATTTATCTAAAAATCAAATACTATCTTTGCTAGGAGTAGAACAAGATAATTTAAGTGAAATATATTTAAGTAGCATTGATAAAATAAAGGTTATATTGTGTGATGAATTAGATAACTATATTTCTTTGCTAAAAGAAAAGAGGAACATTAATGAGTAATAAAGATCTTATTTATATTAGAGAGACTTTATTAAAGTCATATGCTAATTCAAGCCTTATAACCGAGGAGTTTATTAGTAATCTTCTTGATAATTTGAAAGAAGAAGGTAATTTAAAAGATGTTTCTCAAACAATTTTTACTTGTAAAAAGATTATTAATGATTATTTAGTAGAACAAGCTAGAAAAAATGAAAATATTCTACTTGAACTAGTATTTGATATGTTTTCAGTTAAAGAAAGAATTTGTCTTAAGTTAAAATTAGATTTGAAAAATCCTATATATGATGATTATTTGATGGAAGGTATTTTAAATTATGATGGCAGTAAAAGTCTTGATTTATATTTAAGTAGTTTTCTAATGCAGAAAATAAAAACAAAATATGTGCCAGAAAAATCTAGTAAAAAGCTAGAATATAAGAGTGATGAAATTAGGACTTTAAAAGAAAAAAAATCAATTAAGGAAGAAGAACTTCTAAAGATAGAACCAATAGTTGAAGAAGTTATTGAAGAGAATCTTTTGCAAAAGGAAACATTAAAAAAAGATATAGCATCGCTTAATCAACCTGCTTTGGAAAGTAAGAATCTAAAATTAACTAAAAAACAACTAAGAAACCAAAGAAGAAGAGAGGCAAAAAAAGATCAAGTACAAACTAAAAATGAAGATGTTAACTCTTTTGAAGTACCTATTGAAGATTTAGAAAATTTAATAACGTTAGATCGTGATGAATCCAAAGTAATAGAAGATGTCACGAAAGATGTATGTGAACCATTAGATGAAAAAATAAGTGAAGAAGAATTAGCTAATAGAATTTCCGAAGTTATTAATACTATCTTCCCTACGGAAGAAGAAAATATCGTAACAAAATTATATAAATTACTTGATGCTAATAAGAAGATAAATATTGAAGATAATATTTTTTATTATTACTATACTTGTTTAAGATTTGGAACAAAAGAAAAAACTTATTCTTTAGAGATAATAGCTACAACTCTTGGACTATCAATCGAAGAAGTTATTTCTTTCGAAGAATATACTGTTAACCAATTAAAGGAACTTTTAAATACTTCTTTAGAAAAAAATAATTCTTTAACTTTTAAATAGGTACTTTAAAAAGTATCTTTTTTTTGTTATGATTATTTAGGATAAGGTAGGTTTAAATATGGACAATAATTTAAATAATGTCGAATTTATAAATAAAAAAAACAATATGCAAAGAAGTACTATATCAATAGCTGTTCTTTTAAGTATTATTATCTTTTTATTACTAATAATTGGATATTTAATATACACTAACTTAAAAAAACCTGATGAAATAATTATTGATAATTGTCCGAATATTACTAAAGTAGAAGAAAATAAGAAAAAAGAGGAAGAAGTTAAAGAAGAGGAAGAAAAAATTACAATCAATGAAGATGTATTAACGGAAATGATGAGTTTGCTACCTACTATTAAAGGAACTGAATATCTTGATTATCATCTTTTTCAAAAGAAAATGCTATCTAAAGAAGAGATTTCATCTTTTAATACTGCATTGGAGCCAACAAATTTTAAAGAAGTTTTTTATGAACCATATCAAATAGAAATAACTTCTAAAAATACAGAATTATATCTTTATATAGTGATTCATAATAAAACAACCAACTCTTATTATGAAAGTTCGTTAGATAATGATAATCCTTTAGAAATTTCTTTATTTGATAAAAGAGATAAAGAAATATTTCAAAAATATGGTGGAAGATATAAAATAACCTATGTTAATGGAGCTTTTGGCTATTTACTAGAAAAAATTGAATTTATAAATGGAAAGAGGTAGAAAAGTGCGATATTTTAAATATAAAGGGGTTAATGGGGAAGATAGAATAATAAGAGAACAAGATTCTTTAACTGATACTTTTATTAGTGGCAGGTGGATGAGAGAACCAAGTTTAATTGCCAAAATTAATGGGACAGATCATGATGAAACAGTAGTGGAAATAAGTGAAAAAGAAGCTATGAATATTTTAGGAGTTCCTACAACTAGTAAAACAAGAGGACTTATAACTTATATTATTCCAGTTATTTTGATTATTTTATTAGTAATTATTGGAAGTTTAGCTATTAAACGATTTAAAGATAATAATAAAGAAAAAAATGCTATTTATGAGAAATCTTTAAATGAAAGAATAAATGAAGTAATAAATGTTCGAGATAGTGAAGAAGATGTTACAAAAGATATTTCGGAAGATTTAAAAAAAGATTTATATAATTCGATACCTTTTTCTGCAAGTTCTTTAAAAAATGCTTATCAAAGTGAGAGTACAAATATTAATATGGTTGATTCTATAAATCTTTATGCAACAGCTATTACTCATTGTAATAATAAAAATGATTGTTTAGTAAGTGGCGAAGGAAGCTATAGTATTGAAGATATAAAAACTGCTATATCTCACATTTTTAATGGTTATAATGGCTATAATGTTTTAAGTACTCCAGAAACTTTTATTTCGTCTGATAATAAACTAAAATGTGATTTAGAAGAAAGTAAAACTAGTTATTATTGTCATAAAAATGATAGTTTAGAAAATACTTATCGTGATTATGATATTGTAAAAATAACTAAAGAAGAAGACGATATTATCCTTTATGAGTCAAGTGTCTTAGTCTATAAAGAATATGAATTTGAGAGTGTTAATTATTATACTGTTTATCGTTATAATAATGCAACAATACCTATCTTAAGTTGTAATATTGAAAATCCTTGTGAAAAGCTTAAAAATCCTTATGCAACTTATGGTAAAAGTTCTATTATTTACAAACATATTTTTAAAAAAGACTCTAGTAGTAATTATTATTGGTATAGTACAGAAGTAAATGGGGTATTATAGTAAAAAAATAGCTATGTACATTATATGTTAAAAATGTTATAATCTTAAATACTTGATATATTTTTTGTAAAAAGAGTGAGGGGGAGTTTAGATGGGGCAGAATGATGTTCTAAAAAACTCTAATGCAATAGGGATTCCATTCTCTATAAATGAAAAAAAGAAGTTTTATTTTTTCATTAAAAGAATCTTTGATATTATAGTCGGAGTTATTGGAAGTATTTTAATTATTCCTTTAGCTATTATCATAAAAATAGCTTATTTATTTCACAAAGATTATGCTCCAATTATCTTTCGGCAAGAGCGAATTGGACAAAATGGTAAAATAATTAAAATATATAAATTTCGTTCAATGGTTCCTAATGCTGAAAAAGTATTAGAAAATTTAATGAAAAGTGATTCTAAGATAAGAAAAGAATATTTAAATAATAAAAAATTAGAACATGATCCAAGATTAACTAGAGTTGGTAAGATAATTAGAAGAACTTCAATTGATGAATTTCCCCAATTTTTCAATGTTTTAAAAGGGGAGATGTCTTTAATTGGACCTAGACCTTATCTTTTACGAGAAAAAGATGATATGGAAATGTATTACAATGAAATAGTTGCTTGTAAACCTGGTATTACAGGTTTATGGCAAGTAAGTGGAAGAAGTGATTTATCTTTTAAATATCGTCTTAAATTAGATCGTATTTATTACTTACAAAGAACAATTAGATTTGATTTGATAATTGCATATAAAACTTTTGGAGCAGTATTTAATAAAAATGGAGCTAAATAAAATGAAAAAGAAAGAAAAATTTGATGTCACTAAGTTTGCTAATATATTTAGTAAAGTATTATTTGGAGTAGTAACAATCTTTTTATTGTTATTTCTCATAATGGTTATTTTAACTAATATTTTACCATTTAAATATTTAATAGTCTTAATTATATTTTCTATAATTATTGAAGTGGTTTTTGCTTACTTCTTAATAAAAAAAGACACTCTTTGGTTTAAAATTACGATATCTTTTTTGGCTATTTTAATGTGTCTTTTTACTACTATTGGAACAATATATTTAAATAATACATATAATTTTTTAAAAAATATTGTTTCCTCTGAATACGAAAGTATTAACTATAATGTTGTTGTTTTAAATAGTAGTAAATATTCTAATATTAAAAGTTTAAATAATGAAATTTTAGGATTTTTGAATGAAAATAATAATGAGGTTAGTAGTACTTTAGAAAAAGAAATATCTTATCAAAATAAAATTTTTGATAATGTTGGTGAATTAAAAAAAGAATTATTTGATGAAACTATTTCAGCTATTGTTATTGATGATTCTATGTTGACAATATTAAAAGAAGAAGATGAAAATTTTGAAAAACTCATTAAAGTAATCTATAATTTTTCTATTCAAACTAAAGTTAGTAATAATGTTACTTCGGATATAACTATTTCTAAAGACTCATTTGCCCTTTATATTAGTGGAATTGATCAGTGGGGAAGTGTCAGCACTGTAAGAGGTAGAAGCGATGTTAATATTGTTGCGATAGTTAATCCCAAAATTCATAAAATACTATTAATTAATACTCCAAGAGATTATTATGTAGAGTTACATGGTAAAACAGGATTAAAAGATAAATTGACACACGCAGGAGTTTATGGCATAGATATGAGTTTAAATACATTAGAAGATTTATATGATATTAATATTGATTACTATTTAAGAGTTAATTTTGATACTTTAGTAAAATTAGTTGATGTTTTAGGTGGTATCGAAGTTTATAGTGATACAACATTTAATTCATCTCATAAAAAGGGATGGAAAATAGTTGAAGGAATGAATAAGATGAATGGGGAACAAGCTTTAGCTTATTCAAGAGAAAGATATGCTTATAAAGAAGGAGATAGACATCGTGGTAAAAATCAACAAGATGTTATTACAGCTATTATTAAAAAAGCTTCTTCAAGTAAAGTTATTCTTACTAAATATAATTCTATTTTAGATACTTTAGAAGGTTCTTTTCAAACTAATATAAGTACAGATATGATTACAGGATTTATCAAAAACCAAATTGATACAATGCCCAAATGGGAAGTAGAACAGATTGCTGTATCAGGAAGTGATGCTCACGAATATACTTATTCTTATGGAACTAATCAAAAATTATATGTTATGATACCTTTTGAAAAAGATATCGAAAATGCGAAAGCTAGAATCGATGAAGTTTATGAAAAATAGAAAAAGATATTTTTTGTACTTATTTCTTATTATTTGGTTAGGAATTATCTTCTTTTTTTCTAGTCAACCTGGAGAAGTCTCATTAAAGCAAAGTGATACAATTATTTATAAGATAACTGATATAGTAAGCAAAAAAGATGAGGAAACAAAAAAGCATCTTTCAATAAAATGGACATTCTTAGTAAGAAAAACAGCTCACTTTTTAGAATATTTTGTTTTAGGACTAGTAATTTATTTAGTTCTTGATATAAGAGGGATAAAATATACATTAATAACATCTATTATATTAGCCATCATCTTTGCTTCACTAGATGAGATACATCAGTTATTTGTTGTTGGTAGAACAGCTAAAGTATTTGATGTCTTTGTTGATTCAATGGGAGCAACTATCGCTATATTTGGAGCAAATTTTATTAAAAAGAGAAAATAAATAAGCATATATTATATTAGGTGATATAATGCTTATTTTTTTATTACTAATTTTATTATTTTTAATCCTTTTAATGTGGTGTAGTTGTAAAGTGTCTAGCTATTTTGATGATTAATGTATAATTATACATATTTAATTCAATTTATTCTTAAGACATTATCACAAATTAATCATAGTGAATTAAATAGAAATAAGTTTTTACTTTAATTATTTTTCAATTTGTGATATTATTTTCTTAAGGTAGGTGCAGGTTATGCAGACAATTAATAGCAATAAAAGTTTTAAAAGGCAAACATATATCATAGTTAGTTGTGTTATTTTAATATCGCTAGTTGTTGGTGGATTTAGTTACTCATCATTTAGTACGATTGGAGATGCTTCTAATAATGTGATAGTTGAAAATTTCCCCTTAACTGCTACTTATAAAGGAACAGATTATATAACTGGAGAGTTACATAATTTAAGTGATGAGTGGGGAACTGAATTAGAGGGTAATTCTTTTAGTGTTTTAAATGATAGCGATACTCCTGTTAGTTATACTGTTTTAATAGAATCTTTAAATGAGACTTCATTAGACGATATTAAAATAAATATTGATGATAACAAACCTGTGACTTTAAATAACTTAGCTAAAAAAGATGGTAAGTATGTTTTGTTTGAGGGTGTTTTAAAAGAGAAAAATGATGTAGGAGATGTCATAACACATATCGTTCGATCTTGGGCTAATAAAGATGGAGTAAATGTTAACTTACATCTAAGTGTGATAAGTGATACAACTACTTTAGCAACAAAAGAAATAACTGACAAAATGGGTGAAGATGAAAATATTATTAAAGATCCTTTTGGAAATATAAGATATGTTTCTTCTAACCCAGCAAATTATATTAAGTATAATGATGAATTATGGCGTATAGTAGGAATATTTAATGTGTTAAGAACAAATGATAGAGAAGAGTATCGTTTGAAATTAGTTCGTGATGAAAGTATTACAACATCTCCTTTTAGAATTACTGATAATTTTGAATGGAATAGTAATCTTGGAAAAATTTTATATAATTATGTTTATGGAGAAAATAATGAATCATATAAATTACAAAAGGAATCTTTAAATTATATTGATTTTGCTTACTATAATTTAGGAGGATTAAAAGATACTTCTTCTTATGAAGCAAGCGATTATTATGATAATGAAATATCTGCAACTGATAATTTTGGCAGAAATACCAAAGAACGATCAATGAGTGGTCTTTTATCAATAAGTGATTATTATTATGCCTCTTTAGATAATATGGCAGCTAACTGGTTAAATAATGGAACAGATTATTTTTTAATGAATAATAATTCTCGAGATATTAATGAATCATTTTATGTTGATATTGATGGAGAAGTAAAAACATCATCTTCTTTAGAAAAACATAATATAAGACCTGTAGTATACTTAAAATCAACTGTCGTATTTAATGGAGGAACTGGATTAATTGATGATCCATATATTCTAAAATAATGGAAGCAAATAAAATTTTATCAAAACAAATATTTATCGAGGTTTTATGTGGCTTTGTAATTCTAGGAGTAATTATTATTGGTGGTATAGCTATTTGGAAAAATTATAAGAATAATAAAGTTGTTAGTAAAGATGATTTGGTAATTGACTTTCAAAAAGATAGTGTTCCCTCTAATTTATACAGTATGAGTGATGGGGCAGGACTTAAGATAAAACCTTATATTTATACTTGTACTAATAATAGTAAAAAAGAAATAACTTATAAAATAGTTTTAAGAAATAAAATAGTTTCTAAAGATATAGCAAAATATTTAAGAGTTGCTATTGATGACGTGACTATTAAATATTTAGAAGAGTTTAATATGGAAAATGATAAATATATTTTAGTAGAAAAAAATCTTCTTAAAGGGTATACAGCTAGTCATAGTATAAAAATTTGGTTAAGTAATAAAAGTCCAGATTCTTTAAAAGGAATTAAAGCAGATTTTGAATTTTCTTTAGAAAGTGAATAGTTTATTATTCATTTTTTTGATATAATATTTTTAGGATTGTGATAATATGAAAAAGAATAATAAAGGTTTTGTATTTATTGAAACTATAATTGTCATTGCATTTTTAGCAACCTCTTTAATTATTATTTATAAATCTTTTAATAATGTTTTAACTAATGAAAAAAGAAGAATGTATTATGATGATCCAATTTATTTATATCGGACATATTATGTTTTAGATTTTTTAGAAAGTCATAATATAACTAGTTTTATAGAAAGAGAATTAAAAGAAAATAAAGCGAAAGAAAATAATAAATTAATGACAGAGTTTGTTTGTCAAGATTCTTTAGTTTTACAAAAAATGGAAGAAAGAACTTGGTGCGAAAGCTTGGTATCTAAATTATCTATAAAGCATATTTATTTTAGCTATTATGATACGACGCCACTCGCATCTTGTACAGATGATGAAGGATTAAAATGTGGTATGCAGGACTCCTTAAAAGGTGTTTCCTTAAGTGCTTTACAATATATTAGAACTTTAGGAGGGAAAAACTTAGAAGGATACAGAATTATTATTGAATATGAAGCAAAGATGGAGAAAAAAATAGATTATACAACGGTAGAAGAGAAGGGACATGAAAATTATAAAATAGAGAATGCTCCAGATACTAAGTATTTCTATGCTTCGCTGTATGTTCCGTTTGGAGAGTGATGATATGAAGAAAAATGGTATGACCTTGGTTGAAATAATCTTAGCGGTTGCTCTAATTTCTTTAGTTATGATTTTTGTCTTTAATATATTAGTAGATTTAAGACAAGAAGAAACTTTTAGTTCTTATAAATCATCAGATCAAATTAATAGAAGTATTATAACAAAAAGAATCCAAGATGATATTCTAAATAGAAGATTAGAACGAGTAGAAAATGGCAATGGCACTTGCTATAATAATGATACTTTCTGTAACAAAGTAAATTTACTTTATAAAGATGGAACAATAGGTAAGATTAGTGTTGAAGAACATTACTTTTCTTATCAATTTTGTAATACTACCTCAAATTGTAAAAGTGTAGAACGATGGAACTTAAGCTCAGCTTCTTACAAAAAAGATTTTATCTATTGCTTTAATTATGGTGCAAATATACCAAATGGCTCAAATGGTAATTATTATGTAGAGTTAATTTTTCCTGTAAATTTAACTGATAATGTTTTAGAAAGTCAAATAATTTTTGATATTGAAGTCTTATATGCTAGTAATAGTAACTTAGATTTTGAAAATATAGCTGATTGGCAAAACAATTTCGATAAAAATTTAGCTGGGGCGACAAATCTATGTACAACACTAGATGAAGCAAGAAAGTAAAGTATAAATAATTAAGTGAATTAAGCGATATTTAAAATAATATTTATATTTGATAGAAGTATCATTTAAGATACTTTTTATTTGCATTAAAATACATACACCACCAAAAGAGATATAAATATTTGCTAATGCTTTTTTTAGTACTAGAGAAGTGTTTATTAATTTTAAATTATTTAAACCACTAGTAAGTTCTAGTAATCCTTTAAAAGCAAGGTTATTTAGAGGTATAATATTAAAAACTATTAAAGTTCCCATTATAAGCAAAAGAGTATTTAAACTATTTTTAGTTGCTTTAACTAGAGTACTAGAGAAAGAATCATTAAGATAATCTATTTTAACTCTTTTTTTATCTCGCCCTAAAAAAAAGAATAAAATAAAACTTATTAGATAATTTAAAATAATAGTTTTTAGGGCAAAAGTTTTGTTGAAAGTAAGAATTAACATATTATATAAAAAAATAGGGTTATTAAATTGGGTAAAAGCAAGAATTTTTTCGGCATTATCTAAGGTAATATTTCCCTTATTTAACATATTTTTAACCATAATAGCATTAGATGGGCAACCAGTAAGTAAAGACATAATAAAAATATAAGTATTACTATTGATTTTAAAATATTTGTTTAAATAATATGGTAAGTTGTTTAATATTAGAAGTTCTGTTAATACTAAAGAAGGGAGTAAATTAGGAAATACTTTTTTAATAAATAGAATTAAAGAATTAATAATTATGTCACTAGTTTCTTTATTGTGTAATGTAAAGTAAAACAAAAGAAAGAACAAAAATTGTAAAATAACTACTTTTTTGATTATCTGTTTCATAAATCCCTCATATTTTTGATATAATTTTAGTAGGTGATACTATGTTTAGTAAAGTATATGAAAATATAAAAAAATTTATTATTAGTGAATGGAAACCACTCTTATTTATTATCTTGTTTGCTCTTGTAACTAATTTAAGATTACCTTATATTATTGAAGCTCCTGGAGGAGCAGTGGATTTAACAGATAGAGTAGTTATTGATACGGATAATAAAGCCCAAGGTTCTTTTAATATGGCTTATGTAACGAGCATAACTGGGACTCCACTTTCTTTATTGATTGCGGGAATTAGAAGTGATTGGGATATAGTAAAAATAAGTGACATGACTCTCGATGGCGAAGATTATGAAGATTCTGTAGAAAGAGATAGAATGTATTTAGAGGAAGCCAAAAATAATGCCATAATCTCTGCGTATCTTGAAGCTGGAGCAGAAATTACAATTAAAAACACGTATAATAAAGTTATTTATATAGGAGAGGAAGCCGATACAGATTTAGAAATAGGAGATATTATTTTAAGAGTTGATGGAATAGAATGTCATGATTTAGAAAGTGTCAAAAATTTAATTGGGACATATCAAGAAAATGATGTAGTTGTAATAGATATTATAAGAGATGGTAAAGAGATGAAAGCCAAAGCTAAATTATATAAAACAGATGATGGAATTAAAATAGGACTTATCTCTGTTTTAGAGCATGAAATAGAAACAAAACCAGTTATAGAAGTTAAGTATAAAAATAGTGAAAGTGGTCCCTCAGGCGGATTAATGACAGCTTTAGAAATATATAATCGTTTAACGGAAAATGATTTGACTAAAGGAAGAAAAATTATTGGTACAGGAACAATTGATGAACAAGGTAACATTGGAGAAATTGGGGGAGTTAAATATAAGCTAGCTGGTGCTGTTAAAGAACATGCGGAAATATTTTTGTGTCCTAAAGGAAACTACGAGGAAGCAAAAGACTTGCAAGAGAAAAAAAATTATGATATAAAAGTAATTAGTGTTGCTACTTTAAGTGATGCTATTAAAGAATTGGAGGAGATTTAATGGTTAATTTTTATAATAAAAATATTAAAGAAGAGTTATCTATTAAATATCAAGTCTTTTTTGATGAATGGTATGGAATAGTTGAAGATATATTGTTAAATGAAGAATTTCAAAAAAGAAAATTATTTTGGCATCATTATAATATGAGTGTTTTTGATCATTCTGTTAAAGTTTCTTATCATGCTTTTATAATGGCTAAGTATTTTAATGCTAATGTTCGTATTTGTGCTATAGCTGGTCTTTTACATGATTTTTATCCGAAAGCCTGGTTGTATTCCAAAGAGTTAGAAGAACTTGATAAAAGTTATTTAAGTGAACTTAATACGAAGAAACCTTTATTTAAAAGACATGGTTTTACTCATGGGAAAGAAGCTAGTATCAATTATGTTAAGTTTTTCCCTTATTTAGAGGATAAAAGAATAACAGATGCAATAGCTAAGCACATGTTTCCCCTTACTATAAAACCACCTAGATATAAAGAAGGGATAATTGTAACTTATGCGGATAAATTAAACAGTTTACATGAGCTTCCAAGTTTGAAAGTTATTTCTAATAAAGTAGGGGTTAAAATAAAAAAATTTCTTTTAAATATATAGTTGTTTCCTATTTTATGGTTACTTTGTTAAATGAAGTGTTAATTAGTATATTGATGTTAAGGTCATTATTGAAAATGGCTTTTTGTTTGCAATAATCTATTTATTGTAAGATTCTATTAAAAAAATCAAAAAAATTTCAAGAAAAAAAGAGGAATTTCGCCTTTCACAATGTAAGTATAAGGGTGAAGGAGGAAAAATAATGAAGTCTAATCTACCTCTTGATT
>CAOJBM010000003.1 GCA_948329525.1 uncultured Mycoplasmatota bacterium | reverse complement strand
TATGTGGATTTTATAATTTTGATAGAGCTTAACTAGTTTCCGAACAACTCTATTCACCTACCTTATAAAATAATATATGCTACCTTTAGTATACATAAAAAATATATTCTTTAAAATATAAAGCATATTATTTGACAATTAATAGACACTTAAAATGTTTTAAAAAAAATAAGTAATCAATAATGATTGCTTATTTTTTAATTTTTACTGTAATTTGATATTCATCTTCTAAATCAATTTCATCAATAATAACATTAAATCCCTTGTTTTTTAAATTATTTATAGAATTTCTTGTCTCTTTTATAGCATCTACTAGTTCCATTTGTTCCGTTTCTACTAAAGTCTCATTTGCTTTTGCATCTAAATTATCTATTCTACTCATTGGGTCAATTACTACTTCTTCTTTAGGAGCCGTTATTGGATTTTCTTTTATTTCATCAAGCATCGGGGTAAAAAAACGATTATTAGGGTTAGCATTAAAAGAAGAATCTATTTTTTCTTGCATTTCTGGTTGCTCACTTTTTTCTACATCATTTGAAATTTTATCAGCATTTAAACTATTATCATCAATTATATCTAATTCATTATTCTTGAATACATTCGTCGCTTTTATTTCACCCATTTCCATATTAGCTGGTTCATCATCAGTAAAATTAAAGAAACGATTATTATTTTCTCGAAGTGGTTGAGAATTAGGCGAAAACATTAAATCTGGTTTACTTTCTTTTTCCATAACTATTGGGTTAATTCCCAGATTAGAAGGTAGAGAACTACTATACTCAGTCATCATACTATCAGGTACCATCATACTCTTTATGTCTTTTTCTACTTTGTCTGGGTTAATATCTTGGGCATTTGCTTTAATATCTTCAATATTTGGTGTTAAATTAACAGTTGGCACATCTTCTTCGTCTTCTTCATCTAAATATTTCTTAATTTCTTGGTCTAATTGTCTTACAGTTAATCGTTCATTAATAATTCTATTTAACCATTTTCTTTGGTCATCTAATGACTCTAATTGAAGTAGTGACCTAGCATGTCTTTCGGAAATTTTTTCTTGTAATAAAGCTTGCTGCACTTCTTCATCTAAATTTAAAAGACGTAGTTTATTGGCTACTGCAGGTTGGGAAAGTCCCATTTTAGTAGCTAGTTGTTCTTGTGTTAGATAACCTTTATCTAGTAAATTCTTATAAGACTTTGCTTCTTCGATTGGTGTTAAGTCTCTTCTTTGAATATTTTCTACTAAAGCTACTTCCGCACTTTTATTATCATCAATATTCGAAATTACAGCTGGTACTGTTGTAAGTCCTGCCATTGTGGCAGCTTTGTATCTTCGTTCTCCTGCTATTATTTCATATTTATTACCAAGTTTTCGCAAAACAAGTGGCTGAATAATACCATGTTCTTTAATTGAATCCGATAATTCCTTTAAACCTTGTTCATCAAATGCAATTCTTGGCTGAAATCTATTTGGAATAATATCGTCCAAATTAACCTGTAATACTTCATTATCCATGTTCATATTATCAGCCCCTTTTTCCTATTCTGTTATAATAATACCTTATTTTATATTTTTTTTCAATGGATATTTGATTATTTTGTCGTAACGTCGCGGATAATTACTAGGTGTCTTAGCTATCTTCTTTATTTTAAGAATAGCTCTATCACTTGCTTCTTTAGGTAATTTAAACTCAATTATTTCTTCTATTTTCCCACCTAAAATAGAAATTGCTTCTTTTGCTTCTTCTAATTCTTTTTTATATTTTCCTTTCATTGCTAAAAAGTAACCATTTAATTTTACAAAAGGAATAGCAAGTTCAGATATAGTATTTAAGTTAGCTACTGCTCGTGCTGTTACAATATCAAACTCATCATGAACTAAAGGAAAATAGTCTTCGCTTCTTTTATCAACAAAATCAATTCTTTTAATATTTAGTTTGTTTGTTAATTCAGCTATAAAATTGATTCTTTTCATACTAGAGTCAAGCACAGTTAAATTAATACTAGGTTCAATTATTTTTATTACAATTCCTGGAAAACCTGCCCCACTTCCAATATCTAATACTTTAGAATTAGGTTTAATTACACCTGATTTAAAGATAGTTATACAATCATAAAAATGTTTTAAATAAACACTCTCTTCATCTTTAATAGCTGTTAAATTAACAACTTTATTCTTTTCAAGTAGAAAGTCACAATATATTTGAAATTGGTTTAATTGCTCTTCGCTTAATTTAATTCCTAATTTTTCTACCTCACTAATAAACTCTTCTTTATTCATCTTTACCATATTCTTTCTTTAAATAAATACTTAAAACAGAGATATCGGAAGGATTAACTCCACTTATTCTAATAGCTTGCGCAATAGTTCGTGGTTTGACTTCTTTAAGTTTCTGCCTTGCTTCGGAAGCAATATTTTTTATTTTGTCATAATCAATATCTTCAGGTATTTGTTTTTTTTCTAGTTTTAACATCTTTTCAGCTTCTTTTTTGGCTTTTTCAATATATCCTTCATATTTTAACTCAATTTCTACTTGATTTTGGATATTTTCCATAAAAGGAATATCTATTAAAGAACACATAAATTTCATATTAATTTCTGGTCTTTTTATTAAATTACCTAAAGTTAAACTTCCTACAGGTAAAGATATATTATTTTCCTCAAATTTCTTTTTTGTTTCTTCATCTATTTTAAGGTGAGTAGTAGCCATATACTCTTTTAATTCCTGAATTTCTTTTTCTTTCTTAATTAACTTTTTATATCTTTCATCATCAATTAATCCTACTTCATAACCATATTTTCGAAGTCTTAAATCAGCATTATCATGTCTTAAAAGAAGACGAAATTCTGCACGTGATGTAAGTAAACGATAAGGGTCACGGATACCTTTTGTTATTAAATCATCAATTAAAACTCCGATATAAGCATCACTTCTTTTTAGAATTAATGGTTCCTTTCCTTCTAATTTTAAAGTCGCATTAATTCCAGCTATTAACCCTTGACAAGCAGCTTCTTCATAACCACTTGTTCCATTTATTTGTCCAGCTGTAAATAAGTTTTCGATTATTTTTGTCTCCAAACTGGCTTGTAACTGTGTTGGGTTTATCGCATCATATTCTATAGCGTAACCATATTTTAATATTTTAGCATTTTTAAACCCTGGTAAGCTATGAACCATTTTTTCTTGTACTTCATGAGGCATCGAAGTGGAAAAACCTTGTAAATAAATATCATCATAATATTTACTTTCTGGTTCGACAAATAATTGATGTTTTTCTTTATCCGCAAAGCGAACTATTTTATCTTCGATAGATGGACAATATCTTGGTCCAATGCCTTCGATATCATCTAAAGCTCCATACATACTTGATTTATTTAAGTTATCTCTAATTATTTTATGAGTTTCTTCTGTTGTATAAGTTAAGTAACAAGGTAATTGATCTTCTATTTTATATGATGGTTCTAAATCAAAACTGAAAGTATGATAAACACTATCTCCAGGTTCCATTTTTAATTTCGAGTAATCTATAGTATTTTTATCTATTCTTTGTGGAGTACCTGTTTTTAATCTTATAATTTTAAAACCATATTTTTTTAAATTATCACTTAAATAATTAGAAGGTTGTTCTCCATGGGGACCTTTTCTTGTTCTTGTATTACCAACTAAAATATCAGCTTTTAAGTATGTGCCAGTTGTTAAAATAACTATCTTAGCTTCAATTTTAGTTCCATCACTTAAAATTATTCCTTTTACTTTTTTATCTTCAATAATTAAATCTTCAACCATACCTTCTTTAATTTCTAGTGATTTTAAACTATTAAGAATATTTAACATTTCTTTTGGATAAGTTACTTTATCTCCTTGAGCTCTTAGTGCTCTTACTGCTGGTCCTTTAGCATAGTTGAGCATTTTTATTTGTAAATGAGTTTTATCAGCAACTTTACCCATTATTCCACCTAATGCATCTATTTCTCTTACAACAATACCTTTAGCACTTCCACCAATATGAGGATTACAAGGCATATCAGCAATATTTTTTAGATTACTAGTAATTAAAAGAGTATTATGATTCTTTTTGGCACAGGCATAAGCTGCTTCACAACCAGCATGCCCGCCACCGACAACTATTACATCATACATATCTTCACCTTACTTCTTTTTCATAATAAATATAATGGCCTGGATAATCATCATACTCAAATTCACCTATTTTTTTATAATTTAATTTTAAAAATAATCTATTCATTTTTAAATTTTTTTCTTCTGTATCAGCTTTTAAAACTTTTATATTATTTTTGATAGCTAATTCTTCACAAAACTGTAATAGTTTATTAGCAATATCTTGATTTCTATATTCTTTTTTTATTGCTAAACGATGAAGAATATAAGAAGTTTCTTTACTATTTTCTAATAAGTCGTCATAGGAGTTATCATCTTCTGCTACAGAAATAAAACCTTTAATTGTATTATCTTCTTTATAAGCATATAAACTCTTATTTTTTATGTCATGCTCAAATTGCGTTCTATTAGGATAACTTTCTTCAGTTGAACCCCATTGCAAATTATTCATAGCTAATAATTCCTTTTTTATTTCTTCAGTAGTTTCTAAAATTTCTTCTAAATCTTCCATTCGTGCTAATATTATCATTTTTATCACCCTATTTTCCTAAACAAAATCTTTTAAACATTTCATCTAATAATTCTTCTTCATAAGTAGTACCATTAATTTTCCCTAATTCTTCCCAAATAGCTTTAATATCAAGTTCAAGAATATCAATAGGAAGATTATTTTCAATACCACTTTCTACTTCGCTTATTTTATTTAAACATTCTTTTAAAATACTAATACTTCTAGCATTCGTTAAATAAACTAAGTCTTTATTTTCTATTTCTTCTAAATCATATAATTCGATAATCTTTTCTTTTAGTTCTTTTATTCCAACATTCTCTTTAATACTCATTTTAATAACTTCATTTTCTTCTAATTCTAAATTACTTAATTCTATTTCAGTAGGCAAATCAGTCTTATTTATAATAACAATATATTTTTTTTCTTTTACTTTTTTAAATAATTCAATTATTTCATTTGTTATTTCTTCATTATTATTAAGCATAAATAAAATTAAGTCAGCTTTATCAATTGCTTCTAAACTTTTCTTAATTCCGATTTCTTCAATTACATCATTAGATTTTCTAATTCCAGCAGTATCAATAATATTTAGAGGAATTCCTTTAATAGAAGTTACTCCTTCAACTATATCTCTTGTCGTCCCAGCAATATCTGTTACAATCGCTTTATCTTCCTCGATTAAGGCATTTAACAAACTACTTTTACCAACATTTGGTTTGCCTATTATAGCTATATTTATACCATTTTTAATGATTTTACCATTTTCACTTTCCTTTAGTATTTCTTCTATTTTTTCTTTTACTTTCTTTATTTTAGGACTTAAAACACCATTAGTTATTTCTAAAACATCATCATATTCTGGATAATCTATATTAACATTAATATTAGATATAACTTCAACCATATCAGCACGGAGACTATTAATTAAATTAGATACTTTTCCTTCCAAACCATTGATAGCCATCTTTCTTTGAATTTCAGTATTAGCATTTATTAAATCCATTACTGATTCTGCTTCTAGGGAATCTATTCTATTATTTAAGTAAGCCCTTTTTGTAAATTCTCCTCTTTCTGCTAATCTACAACCATTAGTTAATAATAATTCTAAAACTTTATTAGTAGTAGCAATTCCGCCGTGACAATTTACTTCAACAACATCTTCTGTCGTAAAAGAGGCAGGTGATTTCATTACAGATACTAACACTTCGTCGATAACTTTATCATTTTCAACAATATGACCATAATTTATAGTATGAGTAGGAACTTTTGTTAAATCTTTACCTTTAAATATTTTATTTGCTATAGGAATAGCATCTTCGCCGCTTATCCTAATTATAGATATTGCTCCAATACCACTAGATGTTGCTATAGCACATATTGTATCTTCCATAAACTCACTTCCCGCCGGTATTATAGCACAAGAAAGAGAATTAACTCAATATAAAGTCAAAAAAAGGCTGTTGAAAGTTAAATAATTAACTTTAGACAGCACCTTAATTATATATAAAATCTTGGTGAAGTATTACTTTGGATATTTATTTTTTTAAGTTCTATTCTTCTTAAGACTTGAACGTCTAATTCATTTTTCAAAGAATTATTCAATTCTTCTTCTGGTGAACTATCAAAATAATTACATAACTTATTAATTGCTCTTAACATTACTTCGATATCTCCATTTGATATATCTACAATATAGTCAAATGTTTCTTCTGTAATAAAGCTAAAATCTATCTTTTCTTCTTTCCTTTTATCAATATTTTTTATTTCAATATATTTCTTTATAATCTCTTTTATAACTTCTTTTCTTTCTCCATAATTTACATCAATTGTCGGATATTTAGAAGAATAATTTATATCATCTGTTGTGAGTATTACTTGGTCAAATAACTTAAAATATTCTTGAATACATCTTTGAGCTTCAGGACTAAAATTAAACATCCAATCAAAACGGTCGACTAAAAATAAAAGTTTTCTAGGGCTATATACATTTCTTATTTCTTTTATTAAATCTTCAGTATAATGCCCAAAAGATACAATTGTTGACTTAAAGGAATCATTTATTCCTAAACTATTTATATCATAAATGAATAAGCTTCGTAATTCTTTTAATTCTTCTTTTATTATTTCTGTACGTTTCGCACAACCTCTACGAGACATTAAAAATTGTACTAAAACAGAAGCCATTTCTAATTCATAACGATGTTTAATAAAATCTAGGCCAACGGCTTTACTAGTAACACCTAAACCAGTATGGTCAAAATGATGATAAATTCCAGTATCTGGCCCTATTGGACTTTTTTCTAGTTCTAGCAAAACTGTTGTTCTTCCACTACCTCGAGCACCTTTTAATACTAATACATTGTCATTACTTTTAGCTATTTTTCTTAAAATTTCATTTATTGGTTCTTTAATATTTTCATTATTTTCAATTTTTTTTCTTATAGTATTTACATCTGCCATAACAAAACCTCCCTAATTAAAGATAGTTTATCATAAAATTAAATTTTATAAAAGAAAAAACAATCTCAATAATCGAAATTGCTTCTATTTTAATTTAACAACTATATGTCTATTAGGTTCTTCTCCCTCACTATTTGTTGATAAGTCTTCGTATTTTGCTAAAACATTATGAACTATTCTTCTTTCATAAGAGTTCATATTATCCATAGCTACTTCAACCCCTGTTGTTCTTACTTCGCGAGCAATATTCTTTGCTAATCTTTCTAATCTTTTTTCTTGTTTTTCTTTATAATCTTCAACATCTAAGATTATATAAGGATATACTTCCATATCTTTATACACTACTTGCTTTAAGATATTTGTAAGTGCTTTAAGTGTTTGACCATTTTTACCAATAAGTATTGAGTTTTGGGAAGAAAACATTTTAATACTAATTCTTCCTTCACGAACATTTACTTCGTAGTTGGCTTCAATATTCATATTAGTTAATAATTCATTTAAATAACTCTTTAAATATTCACTAACATCATTAATAGTAACTGCTTTTACTTTAACTGTAGCAGCTTTAAATAGTTTTCCTTTAACTTCTTCTATCTTGTAAAGAAGATTTTCTTCTTCAACTCCTAATTCTTCTAAAGCTTTATTTATAGCTTCCTCTTTTGTTTTTCCAACAAACTCTTTAATATTCATTTCTACTTCCTCTTTTCATTTAATTTTTTTATTACTAAGGTCTGAATAACTGCAAAACCATTAGTAATAATCCAATATAATGCGATTGCTGTTGGTAAACTAAATGACGCTATAGAAATCATTACAATCATGAATAAGAACATATACTGCATTTGTTGCTCCACATTAGCTCCACCAGCACTTTGAGATTTCATTGACATTTTGAAAGAAAAGTACGTACTTAAAATAATTAATACTATTAAGATAACATAAATATATTGCTTATTCATAATTCCTGTTAAAGGAGTCATTCCTAAATTCATTGTTAAGAATGAATCTTCAAAGATTGCAGGAACTCTATTTATTGCTTCTAAAAATCCTAAAAATAAAGGAAGTTGAATAAATGAAAGTAAACAACCTGATATAGGATTAATTTTATATTTTTTATAAATTAACATTGTTTCCTGACTTTTCATCATTAAAGATTCATTATCAGTTTTATTTTTATATTTCTTTTCTAATTTATTAATTTCTGGTTGAGCTTTTTTCATATTCTCTGATTGAATTACTGTTTTATAAGAAACTGGTAATAATAAAATTCTAATTATAAGACCAATTAACATTACTGAAACACCCATATTTTTGACAATAGAACCAAACTGTAAAATTATCCAAGCTAGAGGTTTAACAATTAGTGATTCCCAAAGACTAACATATTTTAAAGAATTTGGTTTAAAATCATCACAACTTGGTAGCTCTTCAAGTTTCACTGCTAATTCATCATTATTTTCTTCATAAATTTTATATAAATCTTCTTCTTGTGGTTTACATAATATATTTGCTGTTAAAGTTTGACCTGTTTTTTCATAAGTTACATTTTGTTTGCCATCTTTAACATATTTTGTACAACCTGTACTTAATATTAATAATAAAACTATTAATATTACTTTTAATTTTTTTTTCATTTTGACACCTTTTCTATTAACCTTTTTATTTCTTCTTCCATATTAGCATATTTTAACTCACTACACGCCTTCTTCATTATTATAATATATTCATACTTATTTGAGAATAAAAACTTGTTATTTGTAATAATATTTCTTATTTGTCTTTTAAATTTATTTCGTATATGAGCTTTACCTATTTTAGTTCCAACAGCAATTCCAAACTTAGGAACTCCATAATTACTTTCTTTATAATAAATGACAAAATAATTATTTTTTACCCATTTACTAGTTTTGATTATATTATTAAATTCTTGATTATCTTTAACAACCTCTCTTTTTTGCATAAATATTCTCCTTTATAAAGACTAAAAAACCACTAACTGTGGTTTATTTGCATAATTGTTTACGACCTTTTTTTCTTCTAGATTTTAAAATATTAGTTTCTTTTCTTGCAAAAAATCCATGTTTTTTTGCTTTTTTTCGATTATTTGGTTGATAAGTTCTTTTCATTATAAACACCTCCACATCTCTTAAGCTCCCTTATTATAATAATAAATAAGAAGAAATGTCAAGGTTTGAAGTCAAAAAACTATTTTGTTAATAATTTTTTCGTAACAACTTTATCATATTCTTCTTCTAATTTATCTTGAGACGTAATTTCTTGATGAGATTTAACCACTATATCGTCTCCACAAAAATACTCATAAGTTTCCCCATATAAAATTCTTCCTTTAGTATATTTTTGTTCTTTTTTTATTTGTTCTAATTCTCTTACAACACTTCTTTTTGAAGAATCATAGAAAGTTTCATGACGAAGTGTTAATATTTTCTCTTTATTATAATGTTTTTTAATATAATTTATTAAATATTTTAAATGATATTCTTTTAAATTTTGACTAATTTGCGGATAAACTGCTAAAGGATGTTTATCAACATAACCATAATAATTACAGTGAGCTAAATCAATATCACACGACATTAATAAATTTCCAAGTTCTTCAATATCACTTAAGCTTTCCGTTGGTAATCCTATCATAACAGCTACCCAAATTACAATATTAGGGTGATATGTTCTTAAAAATTTAATAAATTCTTTAACCATTGCACAAGTATGTTTCTTTCCTATTAATTTTAATAACCTATCGGACCCTGTTTCAGGATATAATACTATATCTCCTATTTTATTACATTTAGCTAATGACTCTTTTAATTTTTCATTTGTTTCCCCTACAGAATATCCTATTCCTATACTAATATATTTAATTTCATCATAACTATTAAGTAAATCAATTACTTTATATGTTGTATTTTCCCCATCTATATCTAAACCATACTGATTTAAATTTTCTGCTCTTAATGATACATATTTCATTTGTTCAGGATAATTTTCTTTATACCAATCAAGTTTTTCTTTTAAAAATTCAATTGGTTGACTTTCAAAAGGAATATCCATGAAAGTTCTCCTACAAAAACCACACTTATTTAAACAACCATCTACGGGCCAGATATTTAAAAATCCATTTCTATCATCATAAACAACATACTCTTCTTTAAAATCTAATTCAAATCTCTTCCCAACATATTCTGCAAAATGACTAGGTACATAAGTAATATTTTCATATTTATCTTTTAAAATATGTTTTATATTTGTGGCTTTACCACAAATAATAATTTCTGCTGTAGATTTTCTTCTTGCATTAATATCATCTAATTCTTTTAATACTGAATCACTAAAATCTTGTACTCTGGCATAAGGATTTGAATATAATATATAGTCTGCCTCTTCTAAAGGAACAGTTTTATTTATTAAGGGTGCCATTTGAAAAAATGATACTAATTGTTCACGATAACAATCTTGAAAAGTATTTCGCTGTAGTGGTTCAGCACATATTTTATATTTATATTCTTGATGAGTTTTATAATCTAAATCTTGCATCATTTTTTCTTTTTCAGATATTGTTAATTTATACATAAGCATTCCCCTTTTTTTCGAATTATTATAACTTTTTTTTTGATTAAGTCAAATAATTTTAGAATTTATCCCCACTTTCCCTGTTAATTGTGGATAAAGTTATTAACATATTAATAAAAAATTTGTGGATAATGTTGATAAGTTGCTAAAAATAAGTTATTATAACGATTATATTTGTTAGTAACTTTGTTTATAAATTGTGAATTAATCAAATTTACAAATAAGTACTTTCAAAAATTTTAATTATGAGCTAAAATGAATTTAGGTTATTGGTAGGATTGTGGGGTGAGGATATTGAATACCAAAGATATTTGGGATAACTTTCTTGATATAATAAAAGAACAAGTTAATCCAGTATCTTTTAACACATGGTTTAAAACTATTAGTATTCATAAAATGACAGCTAATGAAATAACTATCCTCGTTCCTTTATTTATTCATAAAACTACCTTGAGCAATTTTTACTATGAAATGATAGAAGAAACATTCTTTAAATTAACAGGAGTTAATTATAATATAGAATTTGTTTTAGAAGATGAAATAAAAAAAGAAAGTGATAGTTTAGAACAACTACAAAATCAAGTTGTGAATAACAAAGAACTTATTAACAATGAGTTTGAAACACAGTTAATTTCGACTTTAAACTTTGAAAACTTTGTAGTAGGAGAAACTAATAGATTTGCCAAATCTGCAGCACTTGCCGTAGCAGAAAATCCAGGAAAATTATATAATCCTTTATTTATCTATGGGAAAAGTGGCATAGGAAAGACTCATTTGATGCATGCTATTGGAAATTACATAGTTAGTAATAAAGATAATACTTTAAAAGTTTTATATACAACTACTGAAGATTTTAGAACGGACTTTGTTAATATTTCGATAGCACCTGATAAAAAAGCTTCTTTTGATTACGCAACATACTTTCAAAATAAGTATCGTAACATTGATGTCTTGATTATCGATGATATTCAATTACTTGTTGGTTCTGAAAAAACTCAAGATGAATTCTTTAATACATTCAATATTCTTCAAAGAAAAGGAAAACAAATTATCATTAGTTCTGATAGTTCTCCAGAAGATTTAAAGAAAATAGAAGAAAGACTAAGAAGTAGATTTGCAATGGGACTTCCTGTGGATATTTTTCCACCTGATTATGAACTTCGATGTAAAATAGTTGAAGATAAAGTTAATCGCCTTAATATTGGTAGTAAAATGACTAAAGAAGCTATTGAATATATTGCCAATAATTTTGACAATAATGTTCGAAGTCTAGAAGGGGCAATTAATCGACTTCAAGCTTATACAGTAATGTGTGTACCTGAAAAAATAAATTTAGAATTTACAGTAGAAGCTTTAAAAGATTATATAAATTCTAATATCTATATGATGAATGATATATCTAATATACAACGGGCAGTTGCTGAATACTATAGTATTACAGTGGAAGTCTTAAAAGGAAAGAATAGAAGTAAAAATGTCGCTTTTGCAAGACAAGTAGCTATGTACTTATCTAGGATATTAACAGATGAATCATTTCCTAATATTGGATTAGAATTTGGAGGTAAAGATCATACAACAGTTATGTATGCTTACGAAAAAATTGCAGATGAATTAAAAGATAATAATCAATTAAAAGAAATTATCAATGAAATTAAAACAAAATTATAATACTTGTTAATAAATATTTAGTTATTAACATCTAAAATTTAATAACTTTTCTCCTATATATAGGGATAAATAAGAAGTTATTAACAATATCAACTCTATAATAATCATAATAAATATAAAATAATAAGAAAGAAGGAAAGAAAATGAAATTTTCAATAGAAAAAACTCTATTATTAGAAAATCTAAACAATGTAGCTAAAGCTATATCTCCAAAAAATATTATACCAATCTTAAATGGTATAAAATTTGAATTAAATAGTGATGGACTATTTTTAACAGCAAGTGATTCTGAATTAACAATTAAAACTTTTATTCAAAGAAAGAATATTACAAATGTAGAAAGTGAAGGAACAATTATTATTCAAAGTAAATATATTCTAGATATAATAAGAAAAATGCCTAGTGATATAGTTAATTTTGAACTAATAGAAGGACTTAAAATAAGAATATATACAGATGGTAGTCAATATGATTTAAATTGTCTTGATGCAAAAGAGTATCCAAATTTAAAATTAGAGGAAACAAAAAATCCTTTAGTAATAAATAGCGGATTATTTAAAACAATTATCAATCAAACTTCTTTTGCAATATCTACTCAAGAATTAAGACCACTTTTAACAGGAATTAATTTTAAAGTAATAGGGGATACTCTAGAATGTATTGCTACAGATTCTTATCGTTTAGCCAAAAAAAATATAAAACTAGAAAAAGCATATGAAGAAGATATAAATATCGTTATTCCTGGAAAGAATATTATTGAACTTGATAAAATAATTACTGAAGATGATGACTTAGAAATTCATATCTTTAATAATAAAGTCTTGTTTAAATATAAAAATATAATTTTTCAAACTAATTTACTTAGTGGAACTTATCCTAATACATCAAATTTAATACCAAATGAATTTTCCATTATTGCAACAGCAAAAGCTAAAGATTTTGCTTCCTCTATTGATAGAGCAGCATTACTTACTCAAGGAAAAGATAAAAACATTGTCAAAATGAAAATAAAAAATGGCATAATGATAATCAATTCTTATGCTTCAGAAATAGGAAAAGTTGAAGAAAAGTTAAATATTGAAACGAGTCCAGATTCGCAAATAGATATATCTTATAGTGCTAAATATATGTTAGATGCTTTAAAAACAATTAAAGAAGAAGATATATTAATTTTATTAAATGGTGAGATAAAACCAATAGTAGTTAAATCTGTTACAGATGAATCATTAATACAATTAATACTACCTATAAAAACTTATTAAGATACCAAAAAATGGTATTTTTTTAACGTTTTCTACAAATTCCGACAAAATATGACAAACTTCGACAAAATTATTTGATATAAGTATTTCAAGGAAGGGGGATAATATGCAAAACTATGAAATTAGTGAAGATACATTAGCATTAGTACCATATGATAAGGGGACAATGGTTTATGAAGCAAATAAGCAAATATTTATCAATAATGAAGCTAATGAAATAATTTATAATAGTTGTGAATATTTTGGTAGTACTTATGAAGGTAGAAGAATTGGTACGATAAGACTTACAGGGATGACCCATAAATTGCCAGTTATTATCGAAGAAAGTAAAAGAATAATTTTTTTTCCAACATCTTCACCAAGATTAAATCGATGTGTTTGGTTGGCATTAAAGAATATTAAGAATATTGAAAAGTATGAAAATAAAACAAAGATAATTTTTAAAAATTATAAAGAAATTGTTATAAACTGTTCTTTTGCCACAATAAATAATCAATTAATGCGTGCTTGTCGTTTAGAATCTGTCTTAATTAATCGAAATTAATAAAAAAAGCTTAAATAAATGTCATATTTGTGATATAATCAATATAGGTATAGGAGTATTAATATACCTATATTTTTACTATATGAACTTAGAAGAGGCTAAAAAATGCAAGTACGACAATTGAAATTAGTAAATTTTAGAAACTATAAAAATTTGGAAGTTACATTTTCTCCACGATATAATCTTATCTATGGAAATAATGGAATGGGGAAAACTAATTTAATTGAAGCTATCTTTGTTTTAGCTTTAACTAAGTCATTTAGGGGTTCTTTGGATAAAGTATTAATTATGAATGATGAAAAGTCTTTAACTATTGAAGGAGTAATTAGTTCTTTAATAAATACTAATTATCAAATAACAATTTCTAATGAAGGAAAAAAAGTCAAAATTAATGACAATAATGTTAAAAAATTAAGTGACTATATATCTAGAATCACAGTTATTCTTTTTAGTTCACTAGATTTGAGAATGATTAAAGATACACCAAGTGTTAGAAGAAAAAATTTAAATATAGATATATCTTCGATGGATAATTGTTATTTAAAGTTGTTAAGTAATTACAATAAGCTTTTAAAACAAAGAAATATTTATTTAAAATCAATGAATATTAATTCTAATACAGATAATGACTATTTAGAAGTTGTTACAGATAAATTAATAGATATTGGTTTAGAAATAAATAAATATCGTACAGACTTTATAAATAAAATTAATGAGAATATTAGTAATATTTATAAAAAAATCACTTGTGAAAAAGGATTATGTATTGAGTATATTTCATCTTTTACTAATAATACAAAAGAAGAACTAAAAAATAATTTTAAAAAAGTTTTTCAAAGAGATATTATTTTAGGAAAAACACAAATAGGTGTCCATCATGATGATTTGAATTTTAAATTAAATGGTTTTAATTTAAGAGATTATGGTTCAGAAGGACAACAGAAAAATGCTATAATTTCTTATAAATTAGCAGAAATAGAGTTTTTTAAAGAAAAAAATAATGATGAACCAATATTAATACTCGATGATTTATTTAGTGAATTAGATAATGAGAAAATTAATAATTTATTAAATATATTAGATGAAAATATACAAACATTTATTACGACGACTAATATTGATATTGTTGATGAAAAAATAAAAGAGCAAAGTAAAAAAATCGTTGTTGAAAATGGAAAAATTAAGGAGGAATTATAATGGAACACGAATATAATGATAGTGATATTCAAGTATTGGAAGGACTAGAAGCCGTAAGAAAAAGACCTGGTATGTATATAGGTACAACTAGTGAAAGAGGATTACATCACCTTGTTTGGGAAATTGTTGATAATGCAGTAGATGAAGCCTTAGCTGGCTATTGTGATGATATTGAGGTAATAATTGAGAAGAATAACGTTATTACAGTTAAGGATGATGGAAGAGGTATTCCGACAGGAATTAATGAGAAAACTGGGTTAAGTACAGTTGAAACTATTTTTACTGTCTTACATGCTGGTGGTAAATTTGGAAATGGTGGATATAAAGTATCGGGTGGATTACATGGTGTTGGGGCTTCTGTTGTTAATGCCTTATCGACTTGGCTAGAAGTAAGAATTTATAAAGATGGACATGTTTATTATCAAAGATTTGAAAATGGTGGTAAATCAGTTGAGCCTTTAAAAATTATTGAAGAATGTTCTAAAGATAGAACAGGAACTAGTGTTAGTTTTAAAGCTGACCCAGAAATATTTAAAGAAACAACTGTTTACAATTATGAGACTCTTGCCAATAGATTAGAAGAACTTGCTTTTTTGAATAAAGGTTTAAGAATTATTTTAAAAGATTTAAGGCAAGATGAAAAACAAGATGAATTTGTTTATAATGGCGGAATTATTGAATTTGTAAAAAAATTAAATAAAGGTAAGAAAGTTATAAATGAAGATATAGTTTATGTTGAAGGAAAAGAAGATAATATTTCTTTAGAAGTAGCTTTTCAATATAACGAAGATTATAATTCTAGTATTTATTCTTTTACTAATAATATTAGCACTTATGAAGGTGGAACACATGAAGATGGTGTTAAAAGAGCATTAACAAGAATTATTAATAATTATGCTAAGAATAATAAAATTTTAAAAGATAATGATGATGCATTAACTGGGGAAGATGTAAGAGAAGGTCTAACAATGATTATTTCTTGTAAACATCCTGACCCACAATTTGAAGGGCAAACGAAGACAAAGTTAGGTAATGCTGAGGTAAGAAAAATTGCTGATGATGTTTTTAGTAATGGTTTAGAGAGATTTTTACTTGAAAACCCAGAAGTAGCTAAGATGATTTTAGAAAAATCAATGACAGCATCACGTGCAAGATTAGCTGCTAAGAAAGCTCGTGAACTTACGAGAAGAAAAGGGGATTTGGATGTAACTAATTTTTATGGAAAACTTGCAGATTGTAAAAGTAAAGACCCAAAAGAATGCGAAATATTTTTAGTCGAAGGAGATTCTGCTGGTGGTTCAGCAAAAGTTGGACGAGATAGCATAAGACAAGCGATACTTCCTTTAAGAGGTAAGATTTTAAATGTTGAAAAAGCAAGATTAGATAGAGCTTTGAATAATGAAGAAATTAGAACAATTATTACGGCTTTTGGAACTGGTATAGGAGACGAATTTGACTTATCAAAATTACGATATGATAAAATTATTATAATGACTGATGCCGATGTTGATGGTTCTCATATTAGAGTATTATTACTTACTTTATTTTATCGTTTCTTTAGACCAATTGTGGAGGCAGGACACGTGTATGCAGCTCAACCGCCATTATATTGTATTAAACATGGTCAAACTACTAAATATGTATTAACAGATGAAGAAAAAGAAGAATATATTTCAACATTAAAACCAGAAACGAAAAGAGAAATTTTACGTATGAAAGGTTTAGGAGAAATGGATGCTGACCAGTTATTTGAAACAACAATGGATATTGAAAGAAGAACATTAAGGCAAATAACTGTCGATGATGCTAGAGCTGCCGATGATGTATTTTCGAAACTTATGGGTGAAGAAGTGGAACCTAGAAGACAATTTATTGAAGAAAATGCAACTTATGCTCAAAATATTGATGCTTAAAAGAGGTGATATAAATGGATAGAATAGAACAAAATAATATAGTTACGGAAGTAAAAAAGTCTTTTATAGATTATTCAATGAGTGTTATTATATCTCGGGCAATACCAGATTTAAGAGATGGTTTAAAACCAGTACATAGAAGAATACTATATTCGATGTATGAATCTGGCTATACTCCTGACAAACCACACAAGAAAAGTGCAAGAATTGTCGGGGATGTAATGGGAAAATATCATCCACATGGCGATTCAAGTATTTATGAAGCAATGGTTAGAATGGCTCAAGATTTCAGCTATCGTTATATGTTAGTTGATGGTCATGGAAACTTCGGTAATATTGAAGGTGATGGAGCAGCAGCTTATCGTTATACCGAATCAAGATTATCCAAAGTATCTTTAGAGTTACTTCGTGATATCAATAAAGATACTGTTGATATGGTACCAAACTTTGATGAAAGTGAAAAAGAACCAGCAATATTACCTTCAAGATTTCCAAATATTTTAGTTAATGGAACAATGGGAATTGCTGTTGGTATGGCTACTAACATTCCACCACATAATTTATCAGAAGTTATTGATGGCTGTATAGCTTATATTGATAATCGCGATATAACTTTAGAAGAATTAATGAGAATTATTAAAGGCCCTGATTTTCCAACTGGAGGTATAATTCTTGGTAATTCAGGAATAAGAAAGGCTTATGAAACAGGAAGAGGTTCAATTACAATTCGAAGTAAAGCAACTATTGAAGAAAAAAATGGCAGACATTACATTGTTGTTGAGGAAGTACCATATGGAGTTAATACTTTAGAACTGAAAAATAAAGTGGCTGAACTTGTTCATAATAAAGTTTTAGATGGTATATCTGATTACCATACAGATTTAAAAAATGGTATTAAGATTACTATTACTTTAAAGAAAGATGCTAATCCACAAGTAATATTAAATAAACTTTATAAACATACAGATTTCCAAGTAAACTTTGGTATTATTTTATTAATGTTAGATCAAGGCACTCCTAAAACTTTAGGATTAAAAGATATTATTTCTAAATATGTGGACTATCAAAGAGAAATTATTATCAGAAGAACGAGATTTAATCTACAAAAAGCTGAAGATAGAGCTCATATTTTAGAAGGTTTAAAAATTGCTTTAGATAATATTGATGAAGTTGTTAAATTAATTAGAGCTTCAAAGAGTGACCAAGAAGCAAAAACTGGCTTAATCGAGAGATTTGGGCTAGATGATATTCAATCTCAAGCTATACTTGATATGAGATTAAGAAGATTAACGGGATTAGAAAGAGATAAAATAGAAGCAGAACTTGCCGAATTATTGAAAGAAATTGATGAATTAAGGGCAATATTAGCTAGTGATGAAAAAGTTTATAATATTATCAAGGAAGAAATGCTTGAAATTAAGAATAGATTTGGTGATGAAAGAAAGACAACAATCGATATGACAGCTATTGAATATATTGAAGATGAGTCCTTAATTCCAGAAGAAAATATTATGGTTGCTTTAACTCATAATGGTTATATAAAAAGATTTACTTCTTCTGTTGTTAAAGCTCAAAACCGTGGTGGAGTTGGAGTTAAAGGAATGTCGACAAATGAAGAAGATTATGTGGAACATATGATTAATCTATCGACTCATGACTATATTTTATTCTTTACAAATAAGGGTAAAGTATATCGCTTAAAAGGATATGAAATTCCTGAGTATGGTAAAGCAGCAAAAGGATTACCAATAATTAATTTATTACAAATTGAAAAAGATGAGATGGTAAAATCTATAATTGGAATATCTAAAGAAGAAGACACAAAAAATTTGATGTTTGTTACTAAAAATGGTTTGATAAAGAAAACGGCCTTAGAAGAATTTGAAAATATTAGAAATAATGGAAAAATAGCCATAACTTTAAAAGAAAACGATGAACTTATTACAGTTATTAAAACGACAGGAAATGATTCTGTATTGTTAGGTTCTAGTTTAGGACGTATGGTTAAGTTTAATGAAAATGATACAAGAAATTTAGGTCGTACAGCAAGTGGTGTAAAGGGAATTGAACTCGGAGATAGTATTTGTATTGGGGCTGAAATTGCTACAGATGATGATACTATAATCATTGTAACAGAAAAGGGTTATGGCAAAAAAACAAATGTTCGTGATTTTAGACAAACTAAGAGAGGTAGTAAAGGTGTTAAGGCTCTTAACTTAACAGATAAGAATGGAACTATTGCGTCATTTAAAGTAGTAAATGAAAATCAAGATGTTATTATTATCACTGATTCAGGAATGGTAATAAGAATGCCTTTAGAACAAATATCAACTTTAGGTAGAATTACGCAAGGTGTTAGATTAATTCATTTAAAAGAAAATCAAAAAGTTTCGACTATTAGTTTAGTTAATAAAAACGATGAAGAGAATAATGAAGAACCAACAGAAGAAAATTCTAATACAGTTGTAGAAAAAAAATAATTCTAGTAATCAAGAATAGTTGTTAACAATGTTTCACGTGAAACATTGTTTATTTTTTACAAAAATTATTTCCCGGGAAATAAAATAAATTATTTAAGAATTTCTATTATATTAATCTCAGAAAGAAGATTATTTACTCTATAAAAGCCATTGGCTTAATATCCCTAAGTAAAATTAGAAATAGACGTTATATTAAAAGATTTTCTGTTTCCATAATATATATTTATGAAAGAATAAAATTATAAAGTAAGGTTATAAAATTTCTACATAATAATTTTATAACAAAAAAGTTAATAGATAATAAAAATAAGATATTATTAAAAAGATAAAAAATTTATCATATGCTTTATTTAATAAAAGTTAATGGTTTTTCCCACTGAGGTGCTATTCATATATTTTATCATGACGTTACAATTATATCTCTAAAATATGATAGTAGCTGAACTTTTATTTTTAAATCAAGATAAAAACATATTTTTCACAAATAATAGATAATTAATTTACTTTTCGAAAATAGTTGATTAATGTTTCACGTGAAACATTAATCGATTTGCTTATTATGAAAAAAAGTGATAATATTTTAAACGTGCAACAAATATACTAGAACCAAGTCAGAACCGGAAGGTAGCAGCTTTAATAGTCTCTGTTTGTGTGCACTTTTTTTAGGAGTAAAACTATATGGAAAGATATTTAGAAATACTAATTAAATTAATAAAAAAAGCAGAAAAAAAACAGGAAGTACCTGTTGCTTGTATAATTTTGGATAAAAACGGAAAAATAATTAGCAAAAAAATTAATAATAGACAAAACAAATATAATGTTTTAGGTCATGCAGAAGTAAACGCTATTTTAAAAGCAGAAAAAAAATTGAAAGATTGGCGTTTAGATTCTTGTACAATGATAGTTAGTTTATGTCCTTGTGAATTGTGCCAACAAATAATAAAAGAAGCTAGAATAAAAGAAGTATATTATCTATTAAATAATCCTAAAAATACTATTATTTTAAATAATATGGAAAAAATAAAAAATAGAAAATATGAAAAAGAATATAAATCTACATTACAAAGATTTTTTGTAGATAAAAGATAGAAAACTCCTTTATTTATGGTATAATTATATAAGAAATGGAGCTTTTTTTATGGAGTATAAAGTTTTATATAGAAAATATCGCCCAAATAATTTTGAGAGTATTTATGGACAAGAATATACAGTGGAAATTCTAAAAAATTCTATTAAAAATAATAAAATTTCGCATGCTTATATTTTTACAGGTCCAAGAGGAACAGGAAAAACAAGTACAGCAAAAATATTTTCGAAAGCAATTAATTGCCTAGATTCAAATAATGGTGAGCCTTGTGGAAAATGCTCTAATTGTCTTAATACTAATGATAATCCTGATATAATTGAGATTGATGCTGCTTCAAATAATGGTGTGGATGAAATAAGAGAAATTATCAATAATGTTAAAGTAACACCAACTTATTCCAAATATAAAGTGTATATTATTGACGAAGTACATATGTTATCTAAACAAGCTTATAATGCTTTATTGCTAACTTTAGAGGAGCCACCAGGACACGTTGTATTTATTTTAGCTACAACAGATATTCAAAATGTTCCTATAACAATACTATCAAGATGTCAAAGACTAGATTTTAAACCAATAACAACAGATAAAATATTTGAAAGGCTAAAATACGTTTGCGAACAAGAACAAATTAATGCAAGTGATGAGGCATTAAAAGAAATAGCAATAATATCTAATGGTGGATTAAGAGATGCCTTAAGTGTCTTAGACCAATTATCGGGTGAAAACAAAGCTATAGATATTGAGGACATCTATAGAAACTTTGGAATAGTTTCTACTAAAAAGATAGAGGAATTATATGAGTGCTTTATAAATAATAATGTTCAAGGTGTATTAAATTTACTAAATGAATTTAATAATAGTGGAACAAGTTATAGTATATTTATTGAAAAATTTATCAAAAAATTAGAAAATATAGCTATAGAATTTAAAAATAATTATGATATAGAACAATTCAATAAAATATATAATTTAATTTTTGATTTAAATAATTGTTTAAATGTTGTTAATATTAATGTCAATCCTTATATATTGATAGAAATGACAATTTTAAAATATTTATCAAATAATAAAAATGAAAAAAATATTTCCCGGGAAATAAAAAACAACTCATTGGAAAGTGAAAAAATTATTTCCCGGGAAATAAAATCAGAAGAAAAAATTGAAGAAATACCTGAAATAAAAGAAAAAAAAGAGATATTAGAAAAAACAGAAGATATAAATGAAGAATTTATTGATAATGTAGAAAATATAAGAGTAAATAATTGCTTTGTTGAAGCAACAAAAGATTATAAAATAGATATTGCAAAAGATTGGCTTGAAACAATAGAATATATGCAAGAAAATTTTAAAAACATTTATTCTTTAACTATTGATTCAGAAATAGTTTTAGCTTCTCCAAAATATGCCGTAATTAAAGTAAAAAACAATTCCACAGCAAGGTTGATAAATAAAGAATTAGCCAAAATTGAAGATATATTCTTAGAATTTATGAATAAAGAATATAAATTTGTTTGTCTATCAGAAGAAAAATGGGAAGAACAAATAGAACTATTTAAAAATAACAAAAAAAATGGTATTATATATGAGTACAGAGATGAAATATCAGATGTGCCAAAAGTAGAACAAACAGAAGTGGAAAAACTAGCTAATGAAATATTTAGCGAAGATGTAATCACTTATGAATAGAAAAGAGGAATAATATGAATATGCAAGCATTAATGGCTCAAGCTCAAAAAATGCAAAAAGATTTAATGACAAAAAAGGAAGAAATAAACAAACAACTATTTACAGGAAAATCAGAATTAGTAGAAGTAGTTTTTAATGGTAAAAAAGAAATGGTTTCTATAAAAATAAATAAAGATACTTCTTTAGAACAAGATGATATTGAAGTTTTAGAAGATATGATAAAAATAGCAGTAAATGATGCTTTAAAGCAAATAGATGATGAAGTATCTAAAAAATTAGGTGCTTATGGCAATCAACTTAATGGGTTGATATAATGGTTTATCCTACTAGTTTAAATAAAGCTAAAAATTACTTTGAAAAGTTTCCCGGAATTGGTGGCAAAAGTGCTGAGCGACTTGCTCTTCATCTTTTAAATATGTCTTTAGAAGAAATTGAGGATTTTGCTACTTCTATTAAAGAAGTAAAAACTAAATTAAAAGAATGTACAATTTGTGGTAATTTATCCGAAGAAGATATTTGCTCAATTTGTTCATCTTCGACAAGAAATAAAAATTTAATTTGTGTTTTAGAAGATAAAAAAAGTTTGTTTGCTTTCGAAAATGTAGGACATTTTAATGGAGTTTATCATATTTTAGGAGGATTAATTTCTCCTCTTGATGATATTGGACCAGAAAATATTAATATAAAAGGTTTAGTAGAAAGAGTTGAAAAGCTAGAAAATCCCGAAATAATAATTGCCTTAAAGTCTAGCTTGGAAGGGCAAACAACTACTTTATACATAAAAAAAATTTTTGAGAAGAAAAAAGTTGAAATATCAAGATTGTCTTATGGAATCCCAATGAATGCCGAAATCGATTATTTAGATGAAATAACTCTTGATAGAGCTTTAGAAGATAGAAAAATAATTTCTGAGTAATATTATTTTTCTTTTTTTCATATATGTTGGTAGGTGAACGTATGAAAAAAGTTTATAGTATTGTAAGAAGAATAGTTTTATCAATAATAATCTTATATTGTGTTAACCTTATAATTTATACATCTTCAGTTGTAATTCCTATAAATTATGCCTCTGTAGGGATTTTATCTCTTTTGGGATTACCAGGATTAATTTCTTTATTAGTTATTTATTTCATTATTTAAAATATCTGTTATAATTTAAGAAGTGGTGATTGCAGTGTTTGAAAACGATAAGTTTAATATTATATATAGTAAATTTCAAAATAAAAGAATGCCTCATGCCATATTGGTTAATACAAATTGTATGGAAAAAGCACGAAATGATTTGAATTTATTAATTAAAAAGATTTCTTGTCCTAATTTATATCAGGATAAATGTGATAAGGAGTGTAATATTTGTTATCAGTTAGAAAACAATTTAATTCCGAGTATTTGTGATATCTATCCTTTTAAGATGACAATTGATAGACAACAAATACTTAATTTAAAAGAAAAATTTTTGGCAAAACCTCTATATTTAGATTATAATATATACATTATTAATTATTGTGAAATGTTAAATTTTAAAAGCGCTACTACTTTATTAAAATTTTTAGAAGAACCAGAAGATAAAATTTTAGGTTTTTATTTAACGGAGAATCTTGAAAAAATTCTTCCAACTATTCGAAGTAGATGTGAAATTTTTAATGTTTTATATGAAAATACAGTTAATAATAGTGAAGATTTAGAACCAATAATAACAAAATATTTACAATATGTAAAAGAAAACCATAATATAACTTTTGTATATAATGATGTTTTTTTAGAAACGAACTTTGAAAGAAAAGACTATGCTAAAATGTTAAAACATTTACTACAATTATTTGAATTAAAGTTATATAATAAATGCCAAAATGATATAGTTAATGAATTTAATATAGAAAATAATATTAAAATTATGGAGTTAATTAAACAAGCAATTATAGACATTGAAGCAAATGTAAATATTGAATTATGTCTAATGTTATTTTCTAGGGAATTGAGGAATTATTATGAGTGATATTTGTGGAATTACTTTTAAAAATGATGGTAAAATATATTATTTTTCTAAAAATAATTTAGAAGTAAACTTAAAAGATTACGTTATTGTTGTGACCGAAAAAGGGGAACAATATGGGAAAATAGTTGAATTTAAAAATAGTAGTGAGATAAATCTAAGTGATATAAAAGATATTTTGCGAAAAGCAACTGAAGAAGATGAACAAAAATTTTTAGATAATAAAAAGAAAGCCCATGAAGCATTTAACAAATGTAAACAGTTAGTTAAAGAATTAGCTTTGGAAATGACAGTTATTGATGCCTCATTTACTTTTGATAAGAAACAATTATTAATAAATTTTTATGCTGATGAAAGAGTTGATTTCAGGGATCTAGTTAAAAAATTAGCTAATATTTATCATACAAGAATTGAATTAAGGCAAATTGGAGCACGAGATAAAGCAAGACAAGTATCAGGTATTGGTATATGTGGTAAAGAATTATGTTGTTCTAGTTTCTTAAATCATATTGATTCCGTGACAATGACAATGGCTAAAAATCAAAATATTGCTCTTAATCCTAATAAAATAAATGGTGTTTGTGGAAGACTTTTATGTTGTTTATCTTATGAAAATGAAGAATATATAAAGTGTCAAAAACATTTACCTTTTGTGGGAAGTACTATTAAAACAGAATATGGAACAGGAAAAGTAATTTCAGTAGATATTTTAAATAGCAAATACAAAGTTGAAATAGATAATGATATCAAGGAAATCGAGTTGAAAGATAGTGAAAAAGGTATTAAATGATTTATTTGATTATGAAAATTTAAAAATATTTCAATATGATGAAGGATTTAAGTTTTCACTTGATTCGATTCTTTTAGCCGAATTTGTTGAACTTAAAACTACAACAAAGTTAATTGTTGATTTATGCACAGGAAATGCTCCTATTCCTATTATTTTATCAACTAAAACAAAAGCTAAAATATATTGTTTTGAAGTTCAAAAAAGTATTTATGATTTAGCTTCTTCCTCTGTAAGAGAAAATAAGTTGCATAAGCAAATAAAAATAGTTAATGCTAATTTAAAGGATACTTTTGAATATATCTTACCAGAAAGTGTTGATATTGTAACTTGTAATCCTCCTTATTTTAAATGTAGTGAAAATTCCATAATTAATAAAGAACAAGAAAAGGCCATCGCAAGACATGAAATCGAAATGTCTTTAGAAGATTTAATGATTTCTAGTAAATATATTTTAAAAAATAAGGGAACATTATATTTAGTGCACCGACCTGTTCGTTTACAAGAAATAATGAGTCTTTTTAATAAATACAATTTTGCGATTAAAAAAATACAATTTATCTATACAAGTTTTGAAAAAGAATCCATAATGGTTTTAATTAAAGCTGTGAAAAATGGAGCGATTGGAATGAAAATATTGCCGCCTCTCAATATTTTACAATATAAGAGTTATAAAAATATTTTTGAAAGGAACTAAATAATGAAGCTAATAGTAGGACTTGGAAATCCAGGTAAAGAATATAACTTAACAAGACATAATATCGGTTTTATAATATTAGATAATTATTTATCTAATGTCTTTTGGAAAGAAAAATTTTTAGGACTCTATCATGAATGTATTATTAATGAAGAAAAAGTAATTTTTCTAAAACCACAAACTTTTATGAATTTATCAGGGAATTCTGTTTTAGAATGTGCTAAATTTTTTAAAATAAATTCTCAAGATATTTTAGTTATTCACGATGATTTAGATTTGGAATTTGGTAAAATTAGATTAAAAAAAATATCTAGTTCAGGCGGACATAATGGTATAAAATCAATTATAAATTGTTTAAATACAGACTTATTCTGTCGTTTTAAATTTGGTATTTCTAGAAAACAAGGTAGTTCAACGAAAGATTATGTCTTATCTAAATTTAGTAAGGAAGAACAACAGTATATTAAAGATAATAAAGAACTTTATAATAATATAATTAACTCTTTCATTCTAAATGGAATTGAAAAAACAATGAACGATTATAATGGAAATTAAGTGATACAATGGGAGTGCTAAGTAAATATTTTGAATTTAAAAATAATTATGAAATTGTCGGTTTAACAAGCGAGTTAAACTCTTTTTGCATTACAGAAATATTTCAAAAAAATAATAAAAATATTATTGTTGTAACAAATAGTTTATATGAAGCTAATATGATATATGACTCAATTAAATTGCTTGAAGATAATACTTATCTATTTCCAATGGATGATTTCTTAACTAGTGTTGCAATAGCTATTTCTCCTGATTTAAAAAATAAGAGATTAGAAACGTTAGAAAATATTAGAAATAACACTAAATCAATAATAGTTACGAATTTAATGGGTTATTTAAAGTATTTGCCTAATTCTAAAGAAATTACAACTTTTAAAGTATCATTAAAAAATAAAATAACTTATAAAGAGATTGTATCAACAATAGAAAAATATGGATATACAAAGACAACCATTGTAACTACTACAGGAGAATATGCTGTAAGAGGATATATCATAGATATATTTTTACTTGATGATGAACACCCAACTAGATTAGAATTTTTTGGAGAAGATTTAGATTCCATAAGAAAATTTGATGAGTCAAATCAAAAATCACTTTGTATAGTTGATGAAATCATTTTAAAACCTTATGTTGAAATATTATCTAAAACGAATAGTTCTTTAATTGATTATTTAGAAGAACCATATATTTTTAAAATTGATAATGAACAATTAGAAAATTCTTATAACTCTTTACAAGAAGAAATTTTTAATTACAAGATAGCTAATGAAATAGATAAAAATCAAAAGTTCATGTATGATTTAGATGAATTAAAAGAATATAATGTTATGTATTTAACAAATATTTCTAATAAAAGTACAAGAAAAACTATAGAATATCAAAGTAATTTAATTGATAATTTTAATGATGATTTTGAATCTCTAAAAAAATTTGTTAATTTATATAAAGGTAAAAAAACAATTATTTTTTATTTATCTTTAGATAGTCAAATTAGAACAATTAGCAACTTATTTGATAATCCTAATATTTGTAAAGAAGAAAATATTGTTATTAAAGGGATAAATATTGTCAACAAGAAGATTAAAAACGGCTTTATTTTTGATGAATATGTGATTATTTCTGAAAATGATATTTCCAAAGTTAAAAAGACAGTCATTAACTATAAGAATAATTTAAAAATAGGAAAGAAAATCAAAAATTTTGAGCAATTAGAGTTAGGAGATTATGTTGTTCATACACTTCATGGAATTGGAATTTATAACGGTCTAATAACTTTAACTAAAAATGGTATTCAAAAAGATTATTTACAAATAAATTATGAAGGAAATGATAAAATTTATATTCCTGTTGAAAAGATTAGTACCATTTTTAAATATACAGGAAAAGATGGCTTAAAACCCCGAATTAATAAATTAAATAGTACAGCATGGGCAAAAACTAAGAGACAGTTAACAAAGAAAATAAAAGATATATCAGAAGAATTAATTAAATTATATGCCGAAAGAAAGAAAATTAAGGTTGAGCCTTATTCTAAGAAAGAAGAAGAAAAATTATTTGAATTAGGTTTTCCATATGAAGAAACTACTGACCAGTTAAAAGCTATTGAAGATATTAATAGTGATTTAGAAGCAAATATCCCTATGGATAGACTTTTATGTGGTGATGTTGGTTTTGGTAAAACAGAAGTGGCATTTCGTGGAATGTTTAAAGCTGTTTATAATGGAAAACAAGTATTTTATTTGTGTCCAACTACTATTTTATCGAAACAACAATATGAGAACGCTAAAATTAGGTTTCAAGATTTTCCTTTAGAAATCGCGCTTTTAAATAGATTTACTCCTAAAAAAGAAGTTGAACGAATTATAAAAGGATTAGCTAGTGGTTTTATTGATATTGTTTTTGGAACTCATCGACTTTTAAGTGATGATGTTAAATTTAAAAATTTAGGTCTTTTAGTTGTTGATGAAGAACAGCGATTTGGAGTTACTCATAAAGAAAAAATTAAGAAATATAAGAAAGATGTTAATGTCCTTACTTTGTCTGCGACACCTATTCCAAGAACTTTGAAAATGGCCTTGAGTGGTTTAAGAGATTTATCTATTATTGATACCCCACCAGTTAATCGTTATCCAGTACAGACTTATGTAATTGAAGAACAAGATTTACTTATTAAGGATGCTATTTATAAAGAACTATCAAGGAAAGGTCAAGTGTTTATTCTTTATAATAAAGTTGAGACAATTTTAGATATTGTTAATAGAATTAGTCTGTTAGTTCCTGAGGCTAGAATTACTTATGCTCATGGTAAAATGAATAAAACAGAACTTGAAAATGTTATGCAAGCATTTATTGATTATGAGTATGATATTTTAATTTGTACTACAATTATTGAAACAGGTATTGATATTCAAAACGCTAATACTTTAATTGTAATGGACGCTGACAGATTTGGACTTAGTCAATTATATCAGTTAAGAGGAAGAGTTGGAAGAAGTAATCGGATTGGTTATGCTTATTTAATGTATAATAAAGCAAAAGTTTTATCAGATGTTGCTGTTAAAAGGTTACAAGCTATTAAAGATTTTACCGAACTTGGCAGTGGTTATCGAATTGCTATGCGAGATTTATCTATCCGTGGTGCTGGAGACATATTAGGTAGCGAACAAGCAGGTTTTGTTGACTCTGTTGGTATTGAACTTTATATGAAAATGATTGAAGATGAGATAAAGAAACTTAATGGAGAAGAAGTAGAAGAGGAAGATGTAAGTAATACTTCTTTAATCGATGTTGATACTCATATTTCTTCGGAATATGTTAGTGAAGAGGCTTTAAAAATAGAAATTCATCAAAAAATTAATGAAATTGATTCATATAACAAATTAGTGAGTGTTAAAGAAGAATTAGAAGATAGATTTGGTAAAGTATCCAAAGAATTAGAAATATATATGTATGAAGAATGGTTTGAAAAATTAGCTAAACAACTTAATATTACTAAAGTTACTCAAACAGATTACAATATTACTATTGAATTAGATAATGAAGTAACTTCGAAAATTAAAGGAGATAAATTGTTTTTAAAGTCTTATGATATTTGTTCAAGGTTTGCATTTAAAACTTTTGCTAATCGTCTTAGCATTTCCTTAAATATAAAAAATTTAGAAAAACATTTCTTACTTTATATAATTCCTTTGTTAGAAGAAATAATCGAGCAAGTAAAAGAAAACAATTAAGTATAATTTAAAAATTTTTAATAATACTATTATTTAGAATGGGTGATATTTTGGAAAATGGTGTTGTTAAAAAGATTGATGAATTAGGTAGAATAGTTATTCCGAAAGATATACGAAAAAATTTAAAAATTCATAATGGTGATGTTTTAAAAATAGCAGCCCAAGGAGATAGAATAGAGTTAGTAAAATATTCGGAAACAACAATAGAACTTGGGAATATCAAAAAAATATATGAAGCATTTATTGAAATATATCCAATGGACATAATATTTACAGATAGAGATAATATAATTTTATCTAATTTAGTGTTTACTAGTACGATTTTAGATGAAAATATAAGAAAGATTATTGGAGAAAGAGAATATAGTTTTACAGCGGAAAAGAAAAAATATACTTTTGGGGATACGTCTTTAGAGGGATATTTCTATATTTATCCGATTATTACGTCTATTTCTTCAATTGGTTCGATAATAATTTATTCAAAAGATATTATAGAACCATCTTTACAAAATGTTATCAAGTTTATCAGTAAATATATTGCTAAAACGATTGATATTTCTTGCTAGATGTATATCTGTTTGACATTTAAGACATAATATGATATGATTTTATCAACAAAAAGGGGGAACTTTGTTGTGGAAAAAAGTAAAATGTTAACAACTATGTTAGCAGGATTGATAGCAATAAATACTTTATGAGGATGTGCTAGTGAAAAAACTTTAGCAGACAATTCAAAAAGTGATGTTATTGAAGAAGAAATAAATGATGAACAAGAAGTGCAAGAAGATATAATTGAGTTATCTACAGAAGAAGTTTATAGCGAAGATTTGGCTATAAATTATGTTAATTTATTAGAATATAAAGCAAAAGTGACTTCTATCGATTTGTCTAATAATCCAATTTATAGAAGAGCTGTTATTATTGTTAATGAAAGTTCACAGTCAGATAAATCTGTTAAAGAAATATATGATTGGTTAAAAAGTACTAATAGTCTTAATGAAGATTTTAATGATATAGAAGGAAACTATTCTTTAAATGATTATGTATTTATTGATGATATGGCATATAAAGTTGAAATAGAAGAAAAATATCAAGCTATTAAGGAAGAATTAATAGATGGAACAGGCAAAAAATTAACAATTTATTGTGCTCCATATGGCGGAATAGTAAGCGGTACCATAATTAGTAAAACAACTCTATTAAATGAAGAAGATACAATATCTTTTTTAGAAGAATATGGTTATATTAATAAAGATGTTGTAGGATTAAAAAACACTTTATAAAATAAAAATGATTTGCTAAGCAAGTCTTTTTTTAAAATTTCTTGCTAGTTAAATCTTTTTATGTTAAGATAATTTTGTAATTGGTAATGAAAGAAAGAGTATATATTGATATTATTGATAGAGAGCTTTTGGTTGGTGAAAAAAAGTATAATTTGATATAGAAGATGGTTCTGGAGCTAAAACGAATAATTCGCGTTAAGAATTAAAGTGTATGATAAGTCATAAAATAAGGTGGTACCGCGGGAATTTCTCGTCCTTATATTATGACTTTTTTATTTTGCGAGGTGAAAAAAATGAGAAAGTTTGAGAAGATTAGTTGGGAACAATGGCAGCATGATATTGGTAATAATAAGGAAATTTATGAAAAGCACGAACTACCAAGAAGAGAAACTAAATATAGTGCTGGATATGACTTTCGAAGTCCAATTGATTTTATTCTTAAACCAGGGGAAACAATAAAAATTCCCACAGGAGTAAAAATAGCTATGAACGAAGGAGAAATGTTAATGCTTGTTGTTCGTTCTAGCATGGGTATTAAGTGGAATGTTCGAATGTGTAATCAAATAGGCATTTTTGAAAAAGATTATTATAATAATGAATCTAACGAAGGACATGCCTTTCTAATGCTACAAAATCATGGAATTAAAGACTTTGTTGTTAAAGTAGGAGATAGAATTGCTCAAGGAATATTTACAACATTTTTAACTGTCGAAGATGAAGAAGAGATAAATGTAGTTAGAACGGGTGGAATCGGTAGTACAAATAAATAGGTGATAGTTTATGGAAAAGAAAATAAATCTAAAAGATGGTGGGAATATTCGATATTCTTTTTATCTTTCTCAACTAGGGTGTGAAGCATCTATCCATATAGTTAGAGCATTTTTGATAAATAACATAGTTAAGAATATCCATATTTCCCTTAATGGAGATATTTCTTTTATGGGAAATACAACTGGAAATGAAGAAGAAAAATTAGAATTAGTCTTTGGTATTAATGACCCATTTTATTCTTGTTTCTTTCATTTTTTAGGAGAAGATACTGATTTTATTATTGAGGATGATGAAACAGCTGGGTTTAAAAACAAATATTTAGAGATAAAAAAAGAAGAATATTCTATTAAATTAGTTTTTCATAATTATGTTTATAATGAAATGAACGACTATCATCATGAAAGATATAGAGCATTTATTAAAAATTATGGACCTGATGTAAGAAGTAAGATAGATTGTTATGATGCTAAAATACGAATTATTAATTTAATTAGAAGTTTAGAAGCACTTGTAAAAGATGAATATTATCAAATGACAATTCAAGAATATTTAGAGAGACTAAATTATCAAAATGACCAAAAGATTATGAGATTAAAAATACGAGGAGAATGAAAAATGAATAAAGAAAAATATTATATAACAACAGCAATTGCTTATACATCAAGTAAACCACATATTGGAAATACTTATGAAATAGTTTTAGCTGATGCAATTGCAAGATACAAAAGATTAAAGGGGTGTAATGTTTATTTTCAAACAGGAACTGATGAACATGGGGAAAAAATTGAGATAAAAGCCAAAGAAGTAGGACTTGAACCTCAAGAATATGTTGATAATGTAGCAAATGAAATAAAAAATATTTGGGATATTATGGATACTAGTTACGATAAATTTGTTAGAACAACAGATAAAAATCATGAAAGAGTAGTCCAAAATATCTTTAAGAAAATGTATGATAAAGGAGATATCTATAAAGGGGAATATAAAGGACTTTATTGTACTCCTTGTGAATCTTTTTGGACAGAATCACAACTTATTGATGGTAAATGTCCTGATTGTGGAAGAAATGTAGAAGAAAAATGCGAAGAAGCATATTTCTTTAAATTATCAAAATATCAAGATAAGTTAATGAATTATATCGAAAACCATCCAGATTTTATAGAGCCAGAATCTAGAAAAAATGAAATGATTAATAACTTTATTAAACCAGGATTACAAGATTTATGTGTTTCAAGAACTTCTTTTAAATGGGGTATTCCTGTTACATTTGATGAAGGACATATCGTTTATGTTTGGTTAGATGCTTTAACTAACTATATAACTAATATTGGTTTTGATATAGATAATAGTAGTGAAGAGTTTACTTATAAATGGCCAGCTGATTTGCATTTAATTGGAAAGGATATTATTAGATTTCATACTATTTATTGGCCTTGTTTCTTATTTAGTTTAGACCTACCTTTGCCTAAGCAAGTATTTGGACATCCTTGGCTAATTATGAGTGATGGAAAAATGAGTAAAAGTGCTGGTAATGTTGTTTATGCCGATGATTTAGTTAATAAGTATGGAGTAGATGCTGTAAGATATTATTTCTTACACGAGATTCCATTTGCTCAAGATGGTGTATTTACAGAAGATTTGCTTATCTCAAGAATTAATAGTGATTTAGTTAATATTTTAGGAAATCTAGTTAATCGTACAATTAGTATGAATAAGAAATATTTTGATTGTGTTATCCAAAAAGGTACTTGCCAAGAAGAATTAGATGAAACTTTAATTAAAGAAGTTTTAAGTCTTGACTCTAAAATCGATAGAAAGATGGATGAATTAAAAGTAGGAGAAGCTTTAGAAGAAATAATAGAAGTATTACGTAAGTGTAATAAATATATTGATAATACTACTCCATGGGTTTTAGCTAAAGATGAAAATAGTAAAGAAAGACTTGGAACTGTACTTTATAACTTATTAGAAAGTATTAGGATATGTGCAATACACTTAAGTTCTTTCATACCTAGTACAAGTAAGAAAATATTAGATAACTTAAATACTAAGGCAAGAGATTATGAATCAGTAAAAACTTTTGGCGAACTAGAGAGTGGAATTACAACTAATGAACCAGAGCATTTATTTGCAAGGACTGAGAACAATTAATGTTTACAGATACACATTGTCATCTTTTTAAAGAATATTTTGATGATATTTCTTTTGTTTTAGATAAAGCTAAAGAAAATAAGGTTAATAGATATATTAATAATGCTGATAATATTAAAACTAGTAAGGAAGTGCTAGAACTTATTTATAAACATCATATGATGTATGGAGCAATCGGTATTCATCCAGAACATGTCGATAACTATACCAAAGAAGATTTAGATTTTATTGAAAAAAATTTAACTAATAAAAAAATTGTTGCTATTGGAGAAATAGGGCTTGATTATCACTATACAAAAGATAATAAAGTAAAACAAATAGAACTTTTTGAATTACAGTTAAAACTAGCCGAAAAATATAATAAACCTGTCATAGTTCATAGTAGAGAAGCAACAAAAGATACAATTGATACGTTAAAAAAATACAAAGTAAAAGGTGTTATTCACTCTTTTAGTGGTAGTTACGAAACAGCTTGTATTTATACTAAAATGGGCTTTTTGTTAGGGGTAAATGGTGTTATAACTTTTAAAAATGCTAATATAAAAGAGGTATATGAAAGAATTCCTTTGCATAATATTGTATTAGAAACTGATAGTCCATATTTAGCACCAGTACCATATCGAGGAAAGAAAAATGAGCCAGCTAATATTCTAGTTATAGCTGAGTTTTTATCTACTTTATATGGGGTTAGTATTTCTTATTTAAGTGAAGTTACAAACGAAAATATAGCTCGTATTTTTGACATTTAAGTACCAGTATGATAGAATTAATTGTAGATATTTAGAGGTGAAACTATGAAAAATAACTTTACTAAATATGTAAATTACTTCATTAGAATAACAGTCTTAGTATTAGTTGTTATGTTCGTTCAAACTAAGTCTAATGTGAAAGAAATTAAACAAGAAAATGAAAATTTAAATAAAACTTTGGATTTAACTGCTATGTCTAAAAAAGTTCAAGAAGATATTTATAATGATTTATATAGTGCTAAAGATACATTTATAGGAGATTTAACGGGATATGGAGCTGATTGCCCATTATGTACTGGTAAGTTATCTTGTATGCCATCTTTGGATGTCTTACATGGTAATGTTAATTATACAGATTCATTGTATGGCAAAGTAAGAATAGTAGCATCTTCAAAAAACTTAGCTTGTGGAACAATTGTAAGACTAAATTCCAATAGGGTTAAAGAAGATGAACAATTAGCTATCGTTCTAGACCGTGGAGTTTTAGGAAAAGACTTAGACCTTTTAATGCCATCAGAACATGATGCTTTAGTATCAGTAGGTCGAAGTAGTATATCTTATGATGTATTAAGATTTGGATGGGAAAGATAATTTCTCATTTTTTTAGGTGATTGATATGGAAAAGTTTAAACATAAAAAAAGTTTAGGACAGAATTTTTTGCAAGATGAACAAGTTTTAAAGAAAATTGCTAGTTCTATAGAAACAAATGAAAATGATTTAATTATTGAGATTGGTCCTGGAGAGGGAGCTTTAACTAAGTATTTAAAGAAAAAAAAAGGAATAGTAATTTGTTATGAAGTAGATGAAAGATTAACAAAGTATTTAAATCTTTTAGAAAATGATGATTGTAAAGTAATTTATCAAGATTTTTTACAAGCTAATTTAGATGAAATAGAAAGTAATACTTATGATAATATCTACTTTATAGCTAATATACCTTATTACATAACTACCCCAATAATCGAAAAAATAACAAGTAGTAATTTAAATGTTCAAGATATGGTCTTTTTAGTTCAAAAAGAGGTAGCAGAAAGACTTTCAGCTCTACCTCGAACTAAAGAATATGGAGCTTTAACAGTATTACTTACTTATGATTACAATATAGAATATTTATTTACAGTTAATAAAGAATCGTTTAAACCAATGCCAAAAGTAGATAGTGCTGTTATTAAGATGAGTAAAATAAATAGAAATAATAAAGTTTTAAATAGAGAAAAATTTATAAAATTAGTAAAAGATAGTTTTGCCATGAAAAGAAAAAATATTCGAAATAATTTAAAAAGTTATGATTTAAAAATAGTAGAAGCGATCTTAAATAAATATAATTGTACTTTGCAAAATAGAGCTGAAGAATTACCCCTTTCTTTCTTTATAGATTTAACAAATGAGTTAAATAAAAATTAATAAAATGTTGTTCTCTTTATTTCTTTGTAATATAATTTAGTAAAGGTAAAAGGTGAGAATTATGAGTGAAAAGAAAAAAATTATTGGTTTAATTGCTATTTCTATAGTAGTAATTTTTTTAGGAGTAGGTCTTGCTTTTGGAGTTACTAGAAATAATAAAAAAATAGATGATAATAAAGAAGAACAAAATAGTTCAAAAATAGAGTATAAAGATAAACTAACTATCAGTTTAGAAGATGGCTTGCCAAGTATTGAAGATTATATAATTACAGGAAAAATAACAGGTGAATTAACATATAAAAATGATAATGATGAAGAAGTAGAATTAACAGAATTAAAAATAGGTACATATAAAGTATTAATTGATGGAGAAGAAGTATGTACTTTAGAAATAAAAGATGAAGTTAAACCTGAGTTGAAACTTAAAGAAGTTACTATAAATGAAACTGAAACTTACGAAGTAAAAGACTTTGTCGAAAGTTGTATTGATAATAGCAAAGAGGAATGTGTTTTATCTTTTAAAGAAGAAGAAATGACTATTCAAGTTAAAGAAGGAACCTATGACATTGTAATTGTAGCAAAAGATAATAGTGGAAATAGTGAAGAACAAAGTACGAAACTAATTATTCAAAAGAAAGAGGAACCTAAAAAGAATACAAGTACTAATAAAAATACAAATAATAAGACTGATTCCAATAAAAATAATCAAACTAATCAAAAGCCGAATACTGAAGCACAAAAAGAAACTACAGAAACCTCACAAGAAGAACCCCCAAAAGTTGAAGAAAGTTTTGTATATGGAACAAAAGTAACTAAAACGACTTATTCTAATGGCCGCAGTAAATACGAATATGATTATAAGGATTTTAATGGCGATACGAATAGTATGAAAGGAGAAGCTTCTTCTTTATTAGGTACTAATGCAAATATTTATAATGAAGTATTAATGTATACTAATAATTACCGTATGGAAGTTGGAGCTCCACCACTTTCTTTAGACAATAACCTTAGTTTAGCAGCTACTATTAGAGCAATTGAAATGGCTTATGCTGATAAATTTTCTCATACGAGACCAAATGGTAGTGATTGTTTTACTGTTTTAAAAGAGCTTGGAATTAATAGTTATTATGCTTTAGGGGAAAATATTGCTTATGGATATAATTATTCTTATTATAAACCACAAAAAGTTACAGAGGGATGGAGAAATTCTCCAGGTCACTATGCTAATATGATTAGTACTAATTTTACAAAATTAGGTGTCGGTTATTATAAATTAGGTACTAAAACTTACTATGCTCAAATGTTTGGAAATTAATCTTTACTATTAATTGTCATTATGCTTTAAAGAAAAAGTTTGGTTAAATAAAAAATATGTTATTATATTTATGCTAAAGGAGTATGTAGTATGGATTTAGTAAAAATAGGAAGGTTTATTGCAGAATTAAGAAATGAAAAAAAGTTAACGCAAGAACAATTAGGAAAAATGATTAACGTCTCTTCTCAAACTGTTTCTAAATGGGAACGAGGTGTTAATATGCCAAATGTTTCGATAATGATAGATTTATGCAAAGTTTTAGGTATTACAACAGATGAATTATTACTCGGAGAAAAAACTAAGAAAAATAATGATAGTAATTCTTCTGAAATTATTAAAGAAAAAAGTCAAGTAATATTTAATGGAATTAAATATTATGAGAAGAAAGCTAAAAATAAATTTAAAAAAATTTTACTTACTATTTCAATTATTTTTATAAGTATTATAGGAATATTATTATCATTATATTATATTACATATTATAACCAAATAAAAATTTATAATATTTTTAGTACAGATGAAAGATTTGACTTAAATGGAAGAATTATATTTAATCCTGATAATAGTATAATTACGATAAATGATTTAAGTTATAATGACATATATACAGGAACTGATAAAGAAATTAAAGTAAAAGCAATGGAATTTAAATTATTAATAGATAAAACAATTATTTTTTCGACAGGCGATTTATCTCATTTTACTATTAGTGAAACTTCAAGATTAAATGGCTATTTAGATAAAATAAAAATTGATATATCATCTCAGTCTAAAGATGATTATAAAATTTGTGAGGCTGATTTAGACAATTTTATTATAGAGATAATTTACGTAGATAGTAATAATGAATATCAAACAATAAAAATTAATTTGAATTTTGAAAAAGTGTTTAGTAACAATAAATTTGTTAGTAACTAACCAAAAAAGTTAGTAACTAACTTTTTTGGTTAGAAAAAAATATTTGTTTTTTTGATATAATTTTTTTCGAGAAAGGAGGAAAAAATTTATGAAAAGAAAAATGTTAGTTTTGATATTATTCTTAATATGTCCATTTATTGCTAACGCATCTAATAATGAATCTTTAAATGAAGAAGAATATAAGTTAATCTCATCAAATGAGAAATATTTTAAGACTACAAATGTTATATCGAATGTTAGTACTTTTAACAATGAAATTAATGACAACAAAATTATTCTTTCTTATACAACAGAAATAACTAAAGAAGAATATAATAGTGTAGAAAATAAAGATGAAATACAACCATATGGTTCTAGTAATATTGTTGAAACAAATTATAAAAAATTGACAGTTAGCATATTAGAAAATGGTTCTGCTTATAGATATAGAGCAGTATTAAATTGGAAAAACATTCCTTCTGTAAGAAGCAGTGATATTATTACTATAGGATTTTATCAATCAGTTAAAGCAGTAAATGTTAATTATCAAACTGATTATTGTTTAACTACAGGTGTTTGCTCTACTCTTAAAGATTTTGTTAGAAAAAACACATCTACAGGAGCAGGAGCAGTATTTCAATTACCTTCAGCTTCTAATGTAAGTTCAATAAAAAATACTCTTACTTTAGATATAGCTAAAAATGTATCAGATGCTACTATAATAGAACAACTAGCTGTGGCAGATTATGCTCATGCTATTAAAAAAATATCATCTACTGATGCTAATAAGTATACTATAGGTATATCAGGACTTACTCATCAAGGTACAAGTTCATATTTTGATACTACACCATCTGTATCTACTAGTATAAAATGTAATTGGTAATATTATTAACAGGTTAAAACACCTGTTTTTAAATAGTTTTAAAAGTTAATTAAGTTACATTCCTATAACTGATGATTATGAGAATATTAATTATAATGTAAAAAAACTTTATTAATAAGAAGGTTGTATATTTTAATAGCAATAGAAATTATGAAGATATTCTAATATAATAAGAATACTAATTGTTAATAACTGAAAGATAATCATTAATGATTATCTTTTTCATGTGACCGAAAAGTTGAGTTATAACATTTAAAGTCCCTATTTAAAATAAAAAATGCCCTAACCGAAAAAGTTATAAACATTTTTTTAAAAATGTTATATAGTTTTTTCAAGAAAGGACAAGTGATGTAAAAAAGTAGTAACTATGTAAATTTTATTAAATAAAAAAATAAAAAAGAAGTAAGGAGTAAAAAAAATGGCAAATATTGATGAAAAAGAACTTCCAAGTGTAGTACAAGAAGGAACTAATAATAGTTCAAATTATGATAAATATTTTACAGAAACTAGTGAAGGACTAGATATTGAAGCAAATAATATAAATGTAAATTGTATAACTTCAAAAAACAATAAATTTAGTATTGATGATAATGGAAATATTAGTTGTAATACTATTACTACTAATAATGGTTCATCTAATCCTGGAGGAAATATAGATTTCAATCAAATATATCCAGTTGGTGCAATCTATTTAAGTGTAAGTAATGTAAATCCAGAAACTTTATTTGGTGGTAGTTGGATACAAATAACAGATAAATTTTTAATCGGAGCAAGTTCATCTTATCCAGTTAATACTAGTGGTGGTACGACAACTCATAGTCATACTGTTCCATCGCATGTTCATCCAGAAGGAAACCATACCCATTCTTTAGGTGATTCGGCTTGGGCAGATTTATTTTATGGCAATGCTTCATTTATAACAAGAGAAATTAGTGCTAGTTTTCTCTCTAATAATTCAAAAGCAGTTTCAGGTGGTCAAACAGCAAGAAATAATTGGGAATCATATGGAACAGCTCTAGGAGGAACAACTTATGGAATGACCTCTAATGTTAATACTGGAGAATGTGGACAGCTAACTTCAGGTGTAACATCTGTCTTACCTCCATATTTTGCAGTTTATATTTGGCAAAGAATCAGTTAAAAATGAGGTAGTATCATGGAAGGAATAGAACTAAAAGAATTTAGAACTTTAAATAGTAAACATTTCTTACAAGAAGATAAAACTATTAAAGTTCAAGTATATAAAGAAAATATACATTATCTAGAAAATAATGAATATAAAGAAATAGATAATTCATTAATTAAAACAAAAAAAGGTTATAAAAATAAAGCTAATAACTTTCTAGTAGAATTTAATACAATAGACAATTGTATAAATATATCTAATAAATTAAAGATGTCATTAAAGGATTCTAATCCTTTGATGACAGATTATAAAATAAGTAGAGTAAAGAAAGCAAAGAATATTGAAAATATTAATTTTCAAAAAGTACTTTCTAATATTGATTTAGATTATGAAATTCATCCCAATAAATTAAAAGAATCTATAATAATTAACAAAAAAGTAAATATTGATAATATAACCTTTATTATTAATACGGAATTAAAATTAAAATTAAATAAAGATAATACAATAAGTATTATTGAAAATAAAAAAGAAGTATATAAAATTACCAAACCTTATATGTTTGATGCTAATAATGAAATAAGTGAAAATGTTAAATATTCTTTAAAAAAATTAACTAAGCATTATGAATTAACAATTACTTTTGACAAAAAATGGGCTAATGCGAAAGCAAGAAAATTTCCAGTAATTATCGACCCAACTATCAATGTTGAAGATAACGTTAAAAACTTAATAAATACATTCATCTTTAATGGCGATGAAAATACTACTACTTATAATTTAAATTATTTAAATGTTGGAGTTAGTGGTAGTACAATTTATCGAAGTTTATTAAAATTTAACTTACCCATAATACCTGCTAGTTATAAACTTGTTAATGCTACTTTAAATTTATTTGCATTTCCAGTAACAAGTGGTTCTAATGAGGATATACCAAAAATATCAGTTCATCGCATTAATACTGATTGGACAGAAGCAACTGCTAAATGGAATAATATGAATGATAAATATAATAGTGATTTAGTAGATTATTTTGAAGCAGCTAGACATATTGGAGATAACTATATAGAAGAAAATACTGCAAATATTACGAGTGCTTTAAAAGATTGGTATAATAATCCTAGTAATAATTATGGAATTATGTTAAAGCAAGAGATAGAAAGAGAAATAACTAATTTTCCTCCTATCCAATTTGCATCGAATAAATATTCTAATAATGATGCTAAACCTGCACTTGTAATTACATATAAAAATTATAATGGAGTAACAGATTATTTTTCTTATTCAACCCAACAACACTTTTTTGGAACATCAAGTATAGCCAATTATACTGGTAATTTAACAACAATATTTGATGTAGCTAATACAGTTGGAGGGATATTCCCAGCAAGTCTTAGTTTAGTTTATAATACTTATGATATTTCGTTAGATCATGATTATGGATGTGGACTAGGTATTAAACCTAATTTAATGCAATTTATAAACAATACAGGCTTAGAAAACTTTCCTTTGTCATACACTAATGATACAGGGACAGTGCATTATTTCTATTATGATGAAGAAGAAAAAGTATATAAAGATGAAGATGGTCTAGGACTTAAATTGTGCCTTGTAGATAGTAATTATATTCTAACAGATAAAGATGGTAATACTTCTAAATTTGTAGCTCGTAATAACTCATATTATTTAATAGAAGTAAAAGAAACTAATGGAAGTGCTATAAAAGTAGAATATGATTCAAGTAATAGAATATCTAAAGTAATAGATGCTTCAAATAAAGAAATAACTATTACTTATGACACTAGTAAAATAACTTTTACAAGTCCATATAAAACTACAGAAGTAAACTTAACAAATAACCTAATAACTAGTATTACAAGTCTTTCTAATACTGAAGAAATAACTTATACAACTAATAATTTGATAGAAAGTATTAAAAATCCAAATGGTATAGCAATTAAATATTACTATACTAGTGATAAAGAAAGTAAAGTGTCAAGAGTAGAAGAAATATCAACAACAGGAACTGTTGGTAATTATTTAACTTTTAAGTATAATGTTAGTGATACTAAAGTTGTGGATAGATTAGGAGTTATTAACACATACATGTTTAATAATAATGGTAATGTTGTAGGAACAACTAATTTAGATGAAACTCAAGATTTAACTAATGCTTATGGAAAAACTTACATTTTTGGGGAAAATCAAAATGACGTTAATAAAATGACTACAGATAAAGCATTAGTTAAATATGTTGATAATTTAATAAGTGATTCTTCTTTTGAAAATCGAACAAACCCATTTAACTCAGGGGGAATAAACACAACTTTTACTACAGATGCTAGAACTGGAAAATATGCGATAAAATTTGATGTTTTTGAACAATGTGAGATAAGTTATAAACATAAATTAGAAAAAGTAAATCGCAAAGCAACTTTTAGTTTTTATGCTAAAGGAAATGGGAAATTTAGAATAATGGCATCAGGAGACTATATTACAAGTTATCATACCTATACTTTAACTAATACTTATCAAAGATTTCAAGTAACAGTTAATAATACAATAGATAATAATTCTATATTAATATTTTTTGATAATTTTACAGGTAGTGAATTTATTGTTGATGATATACAACTTGAATATGGTGCTGTAGCAAATTATTATAATTTAGTAGACAATAGTAGTTTTATAAATGGTACTAATAGTTGGGATATAACTGTATCTGGCGAAAATGGAAGTTATTCCGTAGATAATATATCTTCTAAGAAAAAAGCTCTAAAAATCCATTCTGCTCCAAGTGCCGATGTATCTGTAGAAAAAATAATTGAAACTAGTGGAAAAGAAGGAGATACATATAACTTATCTTTCTGGTATAAGAATAATGGGATAGATGCTACAGGTATTGGAATGAGTATGATGAAAGGTATTATTTGGGCAACTGTATTTTTCTATTATGATGATGAATTTATTGATGGTACTTGTGTCCCTATAACATACTTTAATGTTGGAAATGATAATTGGCAATTCTTTTCAGCTAACTTTTCTGCACAAACAAATTATAATAAAATAGGACTTCGTATCAATAGTTTTGGTAATGCTAATGATTGTTGGATAACAAATTTCTCTTTATTTAAAGATATTGAAGCATATTCCTTCTCTTATGATGAAAATGGTAATCTTATTTCAACAATAGACTTAAATAAAGCTAAATCAACAATGAAGTATAATAAAAACAATCAATTACTAGATGCTATGACACCAATGGGATCTAATTACTCATTTGAATATGATAAAAAGATAATAGATAGAGTAATTAATTCAACTTCTCCTACAGGAATAAATAATCGAATTGTTTATGACTCTTTAAACAATCCTATTAAGACAATCATAAGTAATAGAAAAACTAATAGTGCATTAGAGTATAATATTCCATACTTTATAAGAGCAATAGGTACTAATAAGTATTTATATATAAATGATGATAAATCACTTAAAGTAAAAGACTGTGATTGTTCTATAGAAAAATTTAACTTACTATTATCAGGAAATAATGTTAAGATTCAAAATACTATATTAAATAATTATTATCTTAAAGCAAGAGATAATAATATTACTTTAGAATATGGTGATAATGATAATTTATTTGCTATAGAAAGAAATGATAATAATAGTTATACAATTAAATATGGCAATAATGCTATAACTATAAATGATAGTAATAATATTGTTTTATCACCATATGAAGAAAATAACGTAAATCAACAATTTGTTTTTGAACAAGCAAATTTTAAAGAAGTTATTGAATCAAGCGCTGAGTATACTCAAGATGGTAGATTTATTAAATCAGTTACCGATAGTGTAGATAATAAAACAACATATGATATTAATACAACTAATGGTTTAATTAATATTTTAACTAATCCAGATGATGTATCTACAAACTATACTTATGATGAAAAACTAAGAGTTAAGAAAATTACAAAAGGGCAACAAGAAGTAAATTATGAGTATGATAATAATAATTTATCTAAAATAATCTATGGAACAGATAATTATTTATTTAACTATAATGAATTTAATAGAATATCAGATATAAAAATAAATGATAATACTTTAGTAACTAATACATATTTAGAACATAATGGTAACTTGTCAAAAGTAACTTATGGTAATAATAACGAAATATCTTATAGTTATGATGATTTAGATAGGCTAAGTACAGTTAAGAAAAAATATGGGACATATAATTTATATTATGATAACTTAGGAAGATTATCAAAAATAGAAATTCCTTATAGTTATTATCTATATGAATATGATTTTGCTGATAGATTAAGTAGTTATAATTATAGATGGTATAATTTAAAGTTTGATTACAACAAAGATAATAATGTAACTATGAAAGAAGAGAGTTATAATAATGAACTTAAATATGTTTATAATTATGAATATAATACAGAATCAGTAATAACAAAAATAAGTGTTAATAATAAAAACTTTAATTATATTTATGATGAACTAGGAAGAATAAAAGAAAACAATATAAATGGTTCCTATAAAACAAAGTATAAGTATCTATCACATGGATATAAGACATCAAATATAGTAAGAGAAGTAGATGATAATGGAACAATTTATAAGTATACTTATGATAAGTTAGGTAATATTACAGAAGTATATAAAGGAAATACTATAGTTAATAAATATACCTATGATGAGCAATCCCAATTAATTCAAGATGATAACTTAATAACTAATATTACAACTAAATATACATATGATAACTATGGAAATATTTTATCTAAGAAACAATACACTTATAATACAGAAACTTTAACAAAAGAAGATACATATACATATGGAGATAGTAACTGGCAAGATTTATTAACTAAATTCAATGATGAAGAAATCACATATGATGAAATCGGAAATCCAATAACAATAGGAAGTAAAACATTGTCTTGGATAGATGGAAGATCATTAAGAGAATATAAAGATGGAAGCACTAAAGTAACATATAGTTATAATTTAGATGGTATAAGAACATATAAGCAAGTTA
>CAOJBM010000002.1 GCA_948329525.1 uncultured Mycoplasmatota bacterium | reverse complement strand
AAAATGATTGCCTTTTCGCGTGTTACTTGAATCATAGGTGTGAATAGTTACCTTTGCTTTTTTCTTTTTCCAACTTTTTCTTGCCTTTTTCGTATAATAACTCATTTTTAGATTTATCAAATATAGCAATTCATTTCTTTGGTTTTTTTCTAATTTTATACTTTTAATAGTGTTATTTAAATTTGTTATAAAATCTTTGAGACTTTTAATATCATAATAATTCCTGATTAGTGACATAATATTTTTCTGAATGCTTTCTTTAATTGCAACAATTTCTTTTGCCACTTCTTCGCTTAATACTTCATTGTTTAGTAAAGAAATAAAGTTCATCTGCTTATATGCATAGTTGCTAGCAACATTAAGACCAATTATGCTATCGTTAAGGTCACTATTTTTAAATATTATAGATATATTTTTTTGATTAAGACTTTCAATGTAATTAAGTTTTAAAAGTGCATATATATGAATATCTACATTAGTAGATACTCGATAATGTATTTTATCTTTAATGCTTTGTAAAATTCCATTTATAAGAATTATATCCCCTTTTCTTTTATAAGACATGTTATTTAAAAAGTTAGAAAATTCTTCAATAAAAATTTCAATTTCATAATACCTTTTTATTTCAAATAACTTTTTTATTAGTAAAGTTTCTTGATAAACATATTCATCTTTAATTTCTTTTTCTAATCTAATAACATTAATTAAATTTAATAATCTTTCTTCATTAAGAAGGCCTTTTAAATATAAATTAATTGCTTCTTTTGTAATTTTAAAAAATTTTTCTACGCTCATATTACCACCATTTCGCTATATTATAGTTGATAAGAAATAATAAGTAAATAAATATTTATTTAAAGTTTCATTTTTGCTATAATTATCCTAGGGTGAAAAAGATGGGAAAAAAGAATGGATTGGGGATTAAAAACTTTGTTGCAGTTTTCTTTGTCATTGTTTTACTAATAGGAGGTTATTATATTTATACTCAAAGAAGACAACCAAAAAATAAAACATCAGTTTATGAACAGTTTAGTATTTTATCTAATTATTTAAAAGGAAATGGCTACGATTGTGCTGGTAATTTAATGGAACCAGGTTCTTCTTGTAACAAAGAAACAAAAGTAAATAAATATAATTTTATTCGTTATGACGATGGTATACAATATATAACAGAGAGTGCTAATTACAAAGTCAATTTACTATATCGTCAAAATAGTAATGAAATTTCAATATCTTTGAATAATGGTGCTTTTGAAGGTTATAAAGATAAAAAATATTATTGTGAAACTCATAATGATACAATTTTAGGGCAGCTAGAAAATTGTCGTACACTAGAAAAAGAAGAATTAGATAACCAAGTATATATAAATGTTATAAGAACTTCACTTAAAGAAATAAATGATATTTTAGAACATTCAGGTTATAATAGTTCAAAACTAGTTTCTTTATATAAATGGACAAAATAAAATAGTACCAATGATACTATTTTTTCTTTCGTCCCTTATTTTTCTCTTTAACTTCTACTTCCTTGGCATCTTTAACAAATTCTTTTTCTTTATAAACTTTTTCTGGAATTATAACATCTGTTTCATTTACAGAATCTTTAGAATTTTCCATAATCTTATAAATAATATATCCATAAATTTCAATACCACTATAAATCATAATAACTATGCCTAATACAGATAATATTAAATTTTTCCAAAGAATGATATACATACCACCTATTACTAGGATAATACTAACGATTAACATTGAAGTATAATTTCTTACTCTAGGACCCAAAGTTAATGCAGCTATTAACTTATTAATACCACTTAATAAAATCCAAGTTCCCATTATAAAGCGTAAAGCTGTTTCAAATGCTCCAGCTAAGAAAATAAATAGCATGCCAATAATAATTAAAACAATACTAGAAACAAATTCTTGATTATTAGTAACTAATCCTTTACTTTTTTTGCGATAGTAAAAAACAAAATTAAATAGACCAATAACGGCTAGTATTCCGCCAAAGATTTGTGACACTAAAATAACTATATCTTCAGGATTGGTAAATAATATAGCTCCTATTATAAATAAAACTAATGATGTAATTAAAGTTCCTAAAGATGAATACTTATTATTTTTCATCAAAAGCACCTTCCTTCTTTTATATTATACAACAAAATGTTATTTTAAAAAATAATTATTTTTGCTATAATAAAACATAATAGAGGTGATGCGTAATGTTAGATTTAAATACAGCAATTGAACTACTAAAAAAATATGGTTATACATCTACAAGTGTTCACCCTTATATTTATAAAAATAATGACACTATGGGAGTTTGCTATTCTTTTATTGATGATAAATATGGTTTTTTAGAAAGAGTGGCATTATTTCGAACAAAAGAAGAAATGGATGATTTTTTAAAAAAGTATCATTGGTTTAAACAAAACGGCAAAGATAATGATGTTAAAATGCTTTTTGATAGGTATGATGTACCTTCACCAAATATTTTATATTATCGTAAAGGAAAGTTAATGGCTGCTGATGAAATGTTTAAAATAAAAGAGTACGATGAAAAAGAAGAAGAAAAAAAAGAGTTAGATATAGTTTTACTTTATATTAATTCAGCTACAAAACTTATGGATTACTATGAAGAAATTAAAAATATCCAGATAAATTATTTAAAAAGTTTAAAAGAATTACTTAAAGAGCACCATCAAAAGTATTATGAACTACAACTTTTAATAGATAAATATAATACTCGTATTAAAACAAGAAAAATAGTTGAAAGTACTAATTTATCTATAGAATCAGGCTTCAATATTATTATGGAAAGATCTTTGAAAGAAAAATTAAGTCAATATAGGAGTGAACCTCCAGAAAGAAATGTTGCAATTGCATTTATCAAAGAAATATTTAATCTTTGTTTAAATTTAGAATTAAATCCATATTATTTACAAGGATTTATAATGGAACATAATATAAAAAATGACATAGCTTTAGCTAATGCTAAAATAGATTTTATGGATAAAATAGTTAAAAATAAAGATAACTTATTGTTTACTAAAGATTTAACAAAAGAATTTATAAAACTAGATAAAAAAATTATAAGTACTCAAACTAGTGTTATTCCTAATTTTGTAGAAAATTGTAGTAATGCTATAAAACAAAAATATAGTTATTATGATTTAATTGATCCCTTAAAAATAGTGGAATATCTAGAAGAAGTAAAAACAAATAAGAATTATTATGAAGTTGCTATAAAATATAAAGTGGAACAAAAAAAAGAAGAAAAAGTTTTGATTTACGACTATGAAGATATTATAAAAGATTTAAATGAGCAGTTTACTAAAATTCCTATATCAAGTCAAAATGAACTCATATATTATTTTTCTTTTAGAGAAGTGTTTGATTTAATTAATAAAATTCCTAATTATAAAACTTTACCATTAAGCATTATTTTAGAAAATTTACAATCTAATGATAATTGGGATGAGGTTAAGAAAAAAGTTTATGATGATGTAAAAACAGCTCTTGAAATACCTAAAAATGATGTCTATAGAAAGTCTGTTTTAGCTAGCATTGATTTTACTTCAATAGAAAGTTATCTTACTTCTATAATACATATTCTAAATAATTTAAAAACTAAAAAAGAGTTAATGGTAAAAGTTCCAACCGAAGTATACTTTGTAACAGAAAAATATGATACTTTAGAACAATTACAAATAGTAAATACAACTTTAGATATTGGTTATATTAATGGTATGGTAGCAGGAAATAATTCTAAAAAAGCTGTTTTAGTTAGTTTAAATAAAGGAGTTTACGTGCTATATAGTGATAGAGTTGTTCTTTTTGCTAATGATAAAGAATTAGAATTTACTACTAAGTTAAGAGAAGATAAGACTTTAGCTTTTGCTATTAATAATACTACATTACAAAGAGTTCAAGAACCAATAATCGTTATAAAATATAATTCTAAAATTGTAAAAGAAGGAAATATAAGTATTGTTAAAGAGTTAAGTGTTAATGCTAAAAATGAGTATTATAAAGTCATTTTTAATAATAAAGAATAAAGGTGAAAATTATGGACTATAAGAAACAAAAGTTAAATTTAAAAGTAATTTGGAAGAAGTTTATTCCGACTATAAAAAAGATATTTATTTACTTAAAGAAAGCAGAGTTTAATAAAAAAATGAAATTAGTAGGAGAATTATTAGTTATAATTATTTTACTATGCCTTTTAAAATTGCCTTTTTCAATTGTTAGGGATATGATTATCAACGCTTTCTTCTCAGTTGAAATAGCTAATAAACTTTTAATGAATATGTTATATATTATTTTTGAATTACCATATTTAATATTGGCTATATATATGTTTATGAAAATGATTGTTACTAAGTATGAAAATATTGAGGTGGATGCTAAAGTAGGTGAAAATATTTCTTTAACTAATGAAGAACCTAATAAGGATGAAGAACAAGTAGTTTTACCAACAAATGATGTAGTATTAGAAAAAGAAATTCCTCAACCTCTAAATCAAGATAATGAAGAAGAAAATGAGTTACCTAGTTTAGCAAGTAATAATAATATAACTACAGAAACAACAGCATCTTCAGAAAATAATTCCATTTCTTAGAAAGTATATTATAATATTTTTTATCAAGGGTGGTTTGTAATGGAAAAATTTGTTTTTAGAAAAGTAAAAGAATTTAAGGAACAAAGTTACATAAGAATTAAATATGAAGGGTTATTAACGGAAGTTTCTAATGTTGAAAAAGCAGAAAAGTTAATTGAAACTTTTTTAAATAAAGGTGTTTCATTTGATGATATGAAAAGAGATGTTACGTTTATTAGGTCAATATTAGATACTTTTATTGAAAAATATTTAGTTGTTGAGTATTATAATTTCCTTGAAAATGAGTATGAAATTGTTCAATATGAAAATAGAAATTTGACTTTTTATAAATATAAAAAAAGTAAATTGGGTAAAGAATTAAAAGTTGAATGTAAAATTGGTGATGGGTTAGGTGTAAGATTTTTTGACAGTAAAAATGATTTAATAGATATTTCTAGCATAGAAGAGAAAAAAGAGTTATCTAACCAAGTATTAGATCAATTAGTTTCTTTAAATAATGCTAGAGAAGTTTATCTAAGTAATGATACTAAAGCAATAATTGAAGCTTATAAATTGTTTTATAATGAAAATCCTGATTTTAGTAAAGAAGATATTAATCTAAAGATTCAAACAATGATTATAATCTTAAATCAATTTAATTTATTTGGAGATTATCAATTTAGTATACAAGATGGTATGCTAGAATCTTACAAGCTTACTGATATGGTAAATAAATTATTTCTTTTAGGAGAAGTTACAGTAATAAAATATCCTATCGAATTTAAAGAAAGAGCAAAAGAAATCATTAAAATAGTAGGAGCAACTATTAAAGAAAAAGTTGGTAAGGAAGAAAGTTTAAACGAAGTTCTACTATCTATTAGTAAAACTATATATGCTAGTAATTTCGATTATTCTTCGCTTTCTGATACAGAAGAATTAGTAAAATATCCTAATTTAGAACTTACATCTAGTGAAGTGAAAGATAGTATTAGATTAGTACATTCAATTTATGAAAAAGTAGAAAAGTCAAAATTATCTTAAAGAGATGAAAAAATGCTCTTTTTTCTTGTAAAATTCTTTATTTTGTTGTACTATTGTATGAGTATTAAAGGAGTGGGTGTTTTTATATGGATAAAATTATTAACATTGCAGTAGTTGCACACGTTGATGCTGGGAAAAGTACTTTAGTTGATGCTCTACTAGAACAAAACGGAGTTTTTCGTGCAAATGAAGAAGTAGTAGACTGTGTAATGGATAGTAACGATATTGAAAGAGAAAGAGGTATAACTATCTATTCTAAGGAATGTGCTATAAGATATAAAGATTATAAAATAAATATCGTTGATACTCCAGGACATGCTGATTTTTCATCAGAAGTAGAAAGAGTTATAAAGACAGTTGACACCGTAGTTTTGCTTGTCGATAGTGCAGAAGGTCCTATGCCTCAAACAAGATTTGTTCTTAAAAAAGCATTAGAACAAAACTTAAAACCAATTTTATTTATTAATAAGATAGATAAAAAAGATGCAAGACCTCAAGAAGTAGTAGATATGACATTTGATTTATTTATGGAACTTAATGCTTCAGATGAACAACTTGATTTTCCTATTGTCTATGGGGTAGCAAGAGATGGTATTGCTAAACTAGCATTAAATGATGATAGTAAGGATATTTCTCCATTATTAGAAACTATTTTAAAACAAGTAGAACCATATCAAGGAAGTGTGGATGATTCCTTACAATTACAAATATCATCTCTAGATTATGACTCATTTATTGGACGTTTAGGAATAGGTCGAATAACTAAAGGTGCTATTAAAAATGGTAGTATGGTAAACTTATGTAAAAATGATGGAAGTACTTCTAAATTTAGAATATCTAAATTATTTGTTAATGAAGGAATTAAAAGGGTAGAAAAAGATATTGCTTATTATGGAGATATTGTTATAGTTGCAGGTTGTCCTGATATATCTATAGGAGATACTATTTGTAGTTCTGATTCTATAGATCCACTACCTCCAATTATTATTGAAAAACCAACTTTAAGTATGAACTTTGTTGTTAATAATGGTCCTTTTGTTGGAAAAAGTGGTAAGTTTTTAACTTCAAGACATTTAAAAGAAAGATTAGAAAAAGAACTAGAAACTAATGTTGGTTTAGAAGTCGAAGAATTACCTGGTTCTGATGGTTTTAAAGTATCAGGTCGTGGAGAACTTCATTTATCTATTTTACTTGAAAATATGCGTAGGGAAGGTTATGAATTATGTGTTTCTAAACCTGAAGTATTATATCAAGAAATAGATGGAGTTAAGTGCGAACCATTTGAAAGAGTAATTGTTAATTGCCCTGGTGATTATCAAGGAACAATTATCAATGATATTCAAGAAAGAAAAGGTATTTTAGATGTTGTTTCAACAAATGATGAGGGTTATGCCCATTTAGAGTTTATTGCTCCAACTCGTGGTTTAATAGGGTATCGTAGTGCTTTTATAACAAATACTAAAGGCGAAGGTATTATGGTAAGAAGCTTTGATTCTTATAAAACTTATGTTGGAGAATTATCAACAAGAAAAAATGGTGTTCTAGTTTCAATGGAAACTGGTAAAACTTTGGGATATTCATTATTTGGATTACAAGATAGAGGAACACTTTTAGTTGGGCCTGCAACAGATGTTTATGTTGGAATGATTGTTGGAATTCATAATCGTGATAATGATTTAAATGTTAATCCTTGTAAAAATAAAGAAATGTCGAATACAAGAAGTAAGAGTGCTGATGATGCAATCGCATTAATTAAACCAAAGGATATGACTTTAGAAGAAGCTCTAGAATTTATTGAAGAAGATGAATTCGTTGAAATAACTCCAGCAATTATCAGACTTCGTAAAAAGATTCTAGACCCTAATGAGAGATACAGATTAAATAGGAAGTAAAATTAATAAATTTAAAATTCAGGTGGGATAATGGAATTAACAAATAACGAAATAGAAAAAATAAAGAGTTGTTTTACTCAAAAAATTAATGCAAAAATTTTAGAACGTTTTGATATTATAGCAGAATCATTTACTGATTATTTTGGAGAATGTTTTAAGAAAGACATAATTACAAGATTTAAAAATATTTTACTTGGTTATTATCTAAATGATCTTACTATTTTTCATATTTATGAACTACTAAAAAATGGAAAATATTCATTACTTAAAAATATAGAGAGTATAATCCCATATGTTATACATTTAGTCGAAAAAGGTTTTTATAGACAAGAGACTAGTTCTAATTTTTATGAAATGGGATTAAGTAAGTTGATTGGTGTTTCTGATGAAAGTATTTTTAGTAGTTCTGATAAAAAGTTAATTGAATATTTGCTTGGAATGATTCTTAGAAAAGACAATGAAAATCCAATGGAATTTAATTATCAATATAAAAATGATTTTAAAAGAATAATAACTTTACCTTTATTTTCTTCTGATGATGAAAATTTATTTCACGAATTAACTCATGCTATATGTTCCGAAATAATAATTACAAAAAGGAAAGCAATTGTTAGATGCGGTATAGATTTTAGTGATGGTGAAACAAATTTGGTTTCTGAAATAATAAATGACTTAATATCTAAGGAAATATATAAAATCTTTAAATCGAAATGTCAAGACAGTATTATGCCTGATAATATTATGAAAGATGTATTATTTGAAGAATATCCAAAACATTATCATTTATTGCCTAAATTTTATGAAGATAATAAAGAAAAAATAAAAGTTTCAGCAATAAATCATTTAGATTATCAATTAGATGATGAAGAAATAGTATCGTTATCCAAATTAATCAAATAGAAGTAATTAATTAAATTGTATAGGAATAGAGATAATTCCTTTTTTATATTTCTTTTCTTTCGATATTTTTAGTAGTTAACACTTTATTTTTATCTTTTTTATTAATAAAAACAACTTCATATCCGCAAACCTCAGCAATTTTTTCAATATTTTCAAAATTAATATCTGTTTTTAATCTTTCATAATCACTTAATGTACTTCTTCCAATATAAGTAAGTTCTGCTAGTTTTTCTTGTGTAAAATTATTTTCTCTTCTCATAGTTTTTAATATTTTGCCAATCATTATATCACCTATAATTATAATTGTCGTATTTTTTCGAATTTTATTCTTGAAGTGTGGAGAAACACGGAGTATAATAATATTATAATTGTGGAGTTATGCCACATAAAGAAGTAGAGGTTAATGGAATGAAAGTAGAATGGAAAAATAATAAGAAAATAATATTATGGGGATTAGGAATACTATTAATACTTTCGTTAATAGTGGGAATAAGCTATGCTTATTGGATGGTAACTAAAAAACAAGAAGGATTAAATAAAGTTAGTTCAGGATGTTTTAATATTGAATTATCAAATGAAAAGAATGATATAAAATTAGAAAATGCTTATCCAATTACAGATGAAGAAGGAAGAAAACTAGTACCATATTCATTTACAGTAACTAATACGTGTAGTTTATTTGCAAGTTACAATATCAATTTAGAAATGTTAGAAGGAACAACACTCGCTAGTAAATATATCAAAGTAATGGTTAATAATGAAGAGATAAAGAATCTAGCTGACTTAGAAACAACAAATATAGTATTAAATAATTCGGTAGAATCTAGAAAGTTAACAAGTGGAAGTCTAGGCTCAGAAGATAGTGAAGATTATACCGTAAGAATATGGATGGATGGAAATATAACAGCTAGTGATAAAGAAGCAATGAATAAAGTAATGTTATCAAAAGTAGTAGTGGATGCTAGTGTAAGTAAATATAATCCAGTGGATAGTGGGATAACATTATTAAAAGACGCAATATTAGCTAATGAATATCAAACAACGAATGTTGAAGAAGCAAAAAATAGAATAGCTAATAAACAAGCAGTAGATTTTAGTAAGACTGCTCCAATAATTAATTGGGAAGAAAGTCACGCAAATACTACAACAATAATAACTGTAACATTACCAGATTCTAGTCTCGTAAATTCTGGAATAGATGGAACAGAACTTTTAACTGCTCAAAATGTGTTACCACAAATTGGAACTGGTTACACATTTAATAGTGAGACTGGTAAATACGATTTAACAGGAATGAAGAGTATTGATCCAACTTCTGTAGATTTGACTGAAAATAATTATTATTACTATTCAAACAGTACAATTCTTGAAGATGGAAAGTTGAAGGTCTCTGCTACTTGTAGTGATTTAATTAAAGTTGACAGACTTGTAAATGCGTCAAAATCTAAATGTAAACTAAATTTTGAAGGTGGTTTGGAATATGACGCTACTTGTTATAAACTTACAGTGCAAAGATATAGTCAAACTGCAAAAGAAAGTGATAAGTCGGATAAAGGTATATATACTATAAATGATGATTATGGAACGAGTTATTACTATCGAGGAAGTGTATTAAACAATAATGTTTATTTTGCTGGATGCTATTGGAAAATATTGAGAATTAATGGAGATGGTAGTGTTCGATTACTTTATTTAGGAAAAAATAAGGACTCTAAAAAAGAAGAAACAACAATTGGGAATTATCAATTTAACAAATTAAAAAATAATCCAGCATATGTCGGGTATATGTATGGAAACGTTTTAAACTCTAGTTATGAACAAAGTCATGCTAATGAAGTTGATTCCAATATGAAAACAGTTTTAGATAATTGGTATCAAGAGAATATAGAAAGTAAGGGGTTTTCTAGCTACATTGCTGATAGTGGTTTTTGTAATGATAGATCTTTAGCAACAGGAGATGGTTACTCTAGTCATATGAAATTTACGTTTAATGCTGGAGTGAGGAGTAGAAATCACCAACCATCATTATCTTGTGCGAAACATGATTTATTTACAACTAGTTCTAATTCATTAGGTAATGAAAATTTAACATATCCAATAGGAACAATAACAAATGATGAATTATTATTAGCTGGTAGTCTTTATGAAAGAATTAATACTCTTAATTTTACATTTTCTGAAGTTTCTTATATGACTATGACTCCATTTGAATACTTAGTAGAACCATTTTTTGCACATTTTTCAATTATAGAGTTCACTGGTAAACAATCGTATTATGGAGTAAATAGTACTATTGGTGTAAGACCAGTAATAAACTTAAAAGCCGATACGGAAATAAGTGGTGGTATAGGGACATCTAATGAACCATTTATAGTAAAGTAGGCAAAAATAATAATTATTATAATAATAAAGTAGTTGTAAGAGACAACTAATTATTAAGATATGAGTAAAACTAATATTTGTACTAAGAAAAGAAATAGTTCTATTAATAGAAAATATTTCTGCTAATTTTTTTAAATATTAATAAATAGACTTGAAATTTTATGAGAAATCATAATTTTTTTTAATTTGAGTTTCCGTGAAAAGAAAACTTGACAAGAAAAAAGATGAAAATGTGAATAACTTTTTCATCTTTTTGCATTTAAAATAAGGAAAATATCTCTCAAGTATAGTAAAATTAAATTGAAACAAAAAATTCATACTAAACAAAATACGAGGAGGTATTTCCATGAATTATTTTACACTAAATACAAATGAAATGAAACGAGAAATTGTCAATTATTCAAATTATTTGACAAAAGACATTGCTTTAAAGTCAGAAAAAGACTTTTTAAGAGATATGTTTTATGGAATAAGTGCATCTAATAGTTTGATGCTATCAGATATTTCAAGAAAATTACAGGAAAAAATAAAACTAGATAATACCATAGAAAGATTAAGTATCCATTTAGCAAATGATATAGAAGGAAAAAGAAGAATAGAACAAAATTATTATGAATTTGTAAGAGGAATGATACCTGATAATCCAATAGTTAATTTTGATAATACAGATATAACAAAACAATATGGAAAAAAATTCGAATATTTAGATACAGTAATAGATGCAAGTGACCCTAAAAAAGAAAAGAAACCAGGATATCCAGTGGTAAATGCAGTAGTACTGGGAAAAAATAAAAAACAGCCAATCCCGATATATAGTAAAATTGTATCAACAAAAGACCCTAAATTTAAAAGTATGAATACTTATACAATAGAAAGTATAGATAAAGCGTATGAAGCAGTAGGAAAATTTATAGGAGTATTTGATAGAGGATATGATGATAAAAAGATATTTCGATATATGGATAAATTAGGATTAGAATTTGTGATACGATTAAAAACAAATCGAAATTTTTTATTTAAAGGAAAAGAAAAAAATATATTAAAACAAGCAAATTCTAGAAAAGGAAAAATTTTATTTACAGCAAAGTTTCAAGGAGAAGAAAAGCAATTAACGATAAGTTATACAAGAGTAGAAATGGTTGATGGAGCAGATGAAGAATATACATGTGTATTTGTATATGGTTTAGGAGAAGAACCAATGATGTTACTTACAAATAAACAAGTGAAAAGTGCACATGAGGTAAGGGTTATATTAAGAATGTATTTAGATATGTGGAAAATAGAAGAAGTACATCGAGCAGAAAAACAAAGTTATGAGTATGAAAATATGAGAGTGAGAACATTAAAAGGAATGAATAATTTAAACTTTATATTTATGATGTTGCTTGAATTAATAACAAAATTAATAGAAGAAATGGATAAAAGATTGTTATCTATAAAAATAATGGAACAAAGCCAGTCGTTAAGAGAAAATCTAGTAGTATTTATCAGTATGTTTGCAAGAGGAATAAAAGAAATATTGTCTTATGCACAAATAGGAGTAAACAGTTTTAAAGAGAAAAAGAAACAGAAAGAAGAATGTACCTATATAGAACAATTAAGTTTACAATTATAAGAAAAAAAAGCAAATATTTTTAGGTCCAAAGTGATGAAAAAATCACTCAGTTTTTAAGTGGATAAAATCATTAAAAATAAATAAAAAATATATTATTTCATTTACATGTAAACAAAATCATATATTTTTATGAGCGATTTCTTATAAAAAACGGAAACTCAAATTTTTTAAGTGGTTAAATAGAGCTAAAAGTGTGCTATAATACTAATAATAAAAAGAAATTTTAAAAAAATATAAAATACTTGTATCTATTTAATAATGTATTTTTAGCTAAAGCCGAAGATAAACAATAAAAGAGTATAAAATTATTATTAATAGAAAAGAAAAAGAAGAGATAAAAGAAGAATTTAAAATTGAAGAGAAAAATCCAAAATTTGATAAAAATAAAACAACATTTGGTAAAAAGAGTATTTTACTATCAATAGGAATAGATTTATTAAGTATAATAATTTTTATAATAGTTTAAACTTAACTATTAAGAAATATTTTTTAGGAAGTGTTAGAATGAAGGAAAAAGAAAATTTAGAATATGGAAAAACTATTGGTATTATTTGTTTAGTATTATTAATCGCGGCAATAATAGTACCTCTTATTAATAATTTTTTAGAAGGAAATATTAAAATTTTAAAAAATGATATGAGAATAGATTATACATTTGATGAAGAAATTATAACTTTAAATGTAGATAGCAAAACAGCGGATAATTTTAAATGCTATTATGGTTTAGAAGAGAGTAAATTACTTGAAGTAGAAATGATTGATAACATCTGTAATATCCCGAAAGGAAACCTTATAATGGGACAAGTTTATTATTATAAAATAGAAGCTTACAAAGAAGATAATAAACTATTTGAAAAAGTATTTAGTAAAGATTATGATGTAACTTTAGAATATGCTTTAAAAGATAAATGCTTAAATTTAGGTTATTGTAATGATGAAGAAGTTGTCTACTTTAAAAACGAAGATACTTTATATGCATTATATAAAAAAGATGAAGATAATAAGGTGATTCTTGGAATAGCAATTAATAATTTTAAAAGTTATAGTTTAACTAATGAAGATTTAACTAATTTTGAGCCATCTAGAATAAGCGATACTTTAAAAGATTTGTTTAATGATAATACTTTAGATAACTATTTGATTAACTATCAATTTGAACACGATATATTAGTAAAAGGGAAATTAAGTGATGAAAAGTTTTTAGAAAGTAAGATAAATTTATTATCTTGGTTTGACTATGAAAATATTAAAACTTATGATTATTTTAAATATGTCACTACATTACTTGGTAGCTATCAAATTGAAAAAAGAGGGAATAAAGAGTACCACTACCCTATTTATGTTAAAGGAAAAGAGAGTAGGGTTTTGAAAAACTTGCAAAGTGGAACTGTAGCTTTATCGGAAGTTATAGCTCTTTCTAATAATTTAAAAGTTAAAAGTTTTGGAACAATTGATGAGCCATTTATTCTAGCTTAAGAGTTATTTGTAATTGCTTTTTTAATGATTAAACTGTATACTAATTTCTAGGAGTGATGAGTTTATGCGTGAATTTAGTGAACAAGAATTAGTAAGAAGAGAAAAGGCAAAAAATATTAAAGAATTAGGTATTGACCCTTTTGGAGAAAGATTTAATAGAGATTCTTTTGCTATTGATATAAAAAATAAATTTAAGGATATTCCTCATGATGAATTTGAAAGTAGAAATGATTTAGTTACAGTTGCTGGTAGAATTATGTTTATTAGAAAAATGGGGAAGGCTTCTTTCTTTACTATTAAAGATAAAACTGATTCTATACAAATATATATATCTATTAATGATGTAGGAGAAGAAACTTATAACTTATTTAAAACAGCTGATTTAGGAGATATAGTTGGAGTTAACGGTAAGGTAATGAAAACTAAAACTGGAGAGATAACAATTAAATGTCTACAATATACTCATTTAGTTAAGGCTTTGAAACCACTACCTGAAAAATTTCATGGATTAACTGATATTGAAGAGAGATATAGAAGAAGATATGTTGATTTAATTATGAATGAAGAATCAATGAGAGTTGCTACTACAAGACCAAAAATTATTAGATGTATTCAAAATTTTATGGATAATCAAGGTTTTTGTGAAGTTGAAACTCCAATTTTAACATCATTATTAACTGGTGCTTCAGCTCGTCCTTTTGTAACTCATCATAATACTCAAGATATTGATATGTACTTAAGAATAGCTTTAGAACTACCTTTAAAAAGATTACTTGTTGGTGGAATGGAAGCCGTTTATGAAATAGGACGAACTTTTAGAAATGAAGGAATGGATCCAAAACACAATCCAGAATTTACTTTAATGGAAGCTTATTTAGCTTATAGTGATTTAGAAGGCATGATGGATTTAACAGAAAAGATGTATACAACTATTGCTCGTGAAGTAATAGGTAAGATGACTTATAATTGGTGTGGTAATGAAATTAATTTAGAAGGTCCTTGGAAAAGGATTAGTATGGTTGATGCAATAAAAGAACAAACTGGTATTGACTTTAAAAAAGAAATGACAGTAGATGGAGCCTTAAAATTGGCAAGTGAACACAATATTGAAGTGCAAGAACATGAACATACAGTAGGGCATGTAATAAATTTATTCTTTGAAAAATATGTTGAAGAGACATTAATTCAACCAACATTCTTATTTGGACATCCTGTCGAAATATCACCTCTTACTAAGAAAAATAAAGAAGATGGAAGATTTGTTGATAGATTTGAGTTGTTCATAGGTGGTAAAGAGTTTGCTAATGCTTATACAGAATTAAATGACCCTGATGACCAACTAGAAAGATTTGAAGAACAATTAAAAGAAAAAGACTTAGGAAATGAAGAGGCTAATGACATTGATATGGACTTTATTGAGGCGTTAGAATATGGAATGCCTCCAGCAGGTGGTATCGGTTATGGTATCGATAGACTTTGTATGTTATTCTTAGAACAAGAATCAATTAGAGATGTTTTGTTATTCCCAACAATGAAAGAAAGAAAAAAAGAAGATTAAAACTTATATGAATAAAAAGTATAAGTTTTTTAAATTAAAATAGTATAACTCTTAAAAATTCCAAAAAATTTTAAATATGCTATAATAACAAGTAATGGGAGGTTTTAGTATGCTAGATTTAAAAAGTGATAAATCAATTATTTTAGGTTTAGGAGATTTAAAATTATCTGATACAGAAGAAACATTGAAAAATGAAAAGACAATAAATGGAGTTTATTATAAACCAATTTTTTCTGTCTTAGCATGGGATAAAGGAAACTTTGAATTTTATGAACCATATGACAGATTACTTTGTCATTTGGTAGTTGGAGACGGAAAAGCGGGTGTAGAAATAACAAAGAATAATCATAGTATTTTCTATGGGTATGGTGCTAATAGATTTAATTCTAATGCCTCTAATATTGTTCTAGGCTTTTTAGATAAAGAGTACTCTTACTTTTTAAAAGAATGTTTTGATTCTGACACGATTTATAGTAGTGACCCTGAGTTAATTAGAAGAGATATCATTCGTGTATTTCATTGGCGAAGAAAAAATGCAAAATATAAACTTTATCCTATATTAAATTTTCGGTATAATGATGTAGAAATTGAGAAAGAAACATATGAATATTGGGAAATACTTGAGCCAAGAATAATGGAATTTCAAGATGCTTTTAGTGATGAACAATTAAATCAACTAAGTTTAAGAAGAAAAAGGTAAGAAATTAAGAAAATTGTACTTTTAAGCTAAAACTTGCTTTTTTTAAGATTTGTTATATAATATCCTTCTATTAAGGGGTGTTATAATGAATTATAATATGGAAAAAGAAGTAAGATTAATAGAAGCTTTAGGGCTTCATTTAGTAGGACCAAATAGCGATAATCGCTTTTTGATTTTAGATGATGAAGAAAATGAAGTTGGATATATTAAATGCGATAATCTTTATGAAGAAAATTTAAAACATTGGGTAAATTTAGATGAAAACGATAGGAAATTCATGCAATGTAAAAAATTATATGATAATTATATTAAGAAAGATTCTTCTTTAGATTTTGGATACACTATAAAGATAAATAGTAAAAATGTTTATTATGAATCAACAAGAAAAAAAGAAGAACAAGATAATTTTAGTTATGAATTAAATATAAAAAGAGAAGATGGAACAATTGATTTTCTTGAACTAATTTTAGGAGATAATGCATCTTTAACTTTAAAAAGTAAGAACTATGGGAATATGAGTTTTAGAATTAATCCAAATAGATTATTTATAAGTTTTATGAGTAATACAGAGAACTTTAATATAGAAGAAACTATTTTGTACGAAGTGTTTGACAAAAATAGTTTTAGAGAAAAAAGGGGTTATACTTATCAAATTAGATATTGCCCTCAAAAGATGAAACAAAAGAATGGAATAAGAGAAATTAAAACTTGTGAAATTAGTGGTGAAAGTTTTTCATCTTTAACTAATAAAATTGATTTGGTCGATAGAAGTTGGTACAACGGCCATATGTGGACAAATAATAAAAGTACAATATCAGGAACTATTGAGGAATTAATTTATAAACATAAATCAGGAATCAAAGCTTTTAATCATTTTCGATGTTTAATAAATCAAATATTACCTTTTAAAGAAGAAATATTTTCCCTAATGTGTGGAGAAAATATTGAACAAATTGAAGAAATGCCTTTCTTTAAAGAAAAAAGTCAACAAATAAAGAAAACAAAACAATATAAAACTGTGATATAATTAAGTTTAGGAGGAAGAAAATGAAAAATTTATTTAAAAAGAATGATTTATTTAAGATTTTGTTTTTAGTTGTACTAGTAGTAACTATTTTAACTTGGATTATTCCAACAGGTAATTTTAGTGGCTCAGTATTTCAAGAAGTAGGGTTATATCGTATTAGTATTTTTGATTTCTTTTTGGAATTATTTTATTCTGCATATTATATGTTACTTCAAGTTACATTTTTACTAGCAACAGGTTGTTTATATGGAGTTTTATCAAAAAGTAAAAGATATAGCTACTTAGTTTATAAAATAGCTAAAAAAATTAAAGGAAAAGAAACGATATTTTCTGTAGGTTGTGGTTTGTTTTTAGCAGTTCTTGCATCATTTACAGCTGAACCATTAGTATGTATTTTATTTGTGCCTTTTATTCTAAGTATCTTAGCTAAAAATAATGTTAGTAAAATTAAAGGGTTATGTATTACGTTTGGAGCGATATTAGTTGGAACTTTAGGAATTACTTATGGAGTTTCAGCACTTGGTTATACAGAATCTAGTTTTGGTTTAAAAGTAAGTGATGGATTAGGTTATAAATTTGCCTTTTTAGGTATTTCATTTGTATTGTTAATGGTCTTTGCTCATATATTACCCAAAGCTAAAAAAGAAAGTGAAGTAATTAATCCGAGATTTGAACTTATAGAGGTTAAGAAAAAAGAGAGTACATGGCCAATAATAATCGTTTTAGCTATTGTTTCTATTCTTGCAATAGTTGGATATATTCCTTGGAAAAGTAGTTTTAATGTTAGTTTCTTTGCTGATTTACACACGAATATTACAACATTTAAAATTGGAGAACATGCTGTATTTGGATATTTATTAGGCAGTTTAAAAGCTATCGGAGAATGGGACTTGTATACAATTTCTTTGATTATAATGCTTGGAGCATTTGCAATTTCTTTAATAGAAAGAATAAAATTAGACGAATTTTTAGAATCTTGTGTATATGGTGCTAAGAAAATGGCTAAGCCAATATTTATCTATTTAATGGTTAATTGTTTGTTTGTAATTTCTTATTGGTCACCAATATTACCATATATTACAAATAAATTAATTGAAGTAGGGTCTGATTTTAACTTATTTAAAATTATTTTAGTAATATTCGTCGGCTCAATGTTAATGCCAAATAAGGACTTTATGAGTTTTACAATAGCTAATTATCTTGCTGCTTTATATGCCTCAAATGGTATCGTAATATCATTAGTTATTAATAGTATTTTTGGAGTTGTACAGTTTTTATTACCAACTAGTGTAATTTTAATGATTGGCCTAAGTTATTTAGATATATCTTATAAAGATTATCTAAAGAATATGTGGAAGTTTTTATCAGGTTTAATATTCATTGTGTTAATATTATTAATAATTGCAGCTTATGTGTAGAAAGTATTAAAACTTTCTTTTTTTGTGTTTTAGCCAAAAAGTAAAATAAAACACAGCCAAAAAGTAAAGTGATTCTTTCTCAAATTGTAAAGTAAATTTTTCTCAAAAATGAAAATAATTTTTTCTCAATTGATAAAATTAACATATTTTTCAAAAAAATATGTTAATATATAAACAATTTAATAATTTAAGGAGTTTGTTATATGGAAGTATTAAAATTTATTGAAGAAAAAACAAATAATTTAGTATATGAATTTGAAAGAAAAAATTTTCTGTATGGTTCAATAACAAATGAGAAAAATGGTTTATTAAATATCAAAGCGGAAAAGATAGAAATAAAAAAATCTATTATTACAAGTAGAGAAGTTTTCTTTGATACCTCTTTAGTAGATATGGACAGAAAAAGTAAATTAAAATGCTCTAATAAATTTGTAGTTTCCAATAAAGATGCAAATTGTGATGTTGAAATTTGTATAAGTGATGTTTATTCGCCTTATGTTTCTTTTAATGGAGTAGAATCGGTAAATGTAAAAAAAGGTAATACAAGTTTTTATCAAAGTGATTTAGATGAATTACAGAAAAAAAGAAAAGAAGTATTACAAGTACTTACAAATTTAAAACTCAAATGTGAAGAACTTCAAAAAGAAAAAACTTGTGTCGAACTACAAGTTATAAAAGAAATAGTTAAAAAGTAATTTAAATTGTTTTTTCTAAAGTTATTTTATTTTCGTATAATGCTACAGGAGTACTGTCCATCCTAGCACATTCAGGTATACCAATTGGTTTGCCTGTTTTATATTTAACATAATCTTCCATATTTTCTTCTACTAAAGGGAATAAATCAAAAGGAAGTCCAATAACTCTCGAATTATTCTTTCTTGCTGTTTCGCCAATTTGATATCCAATAGCTTTTTGTTCTCCGAAGATAATTAACTTGTCTATTTCTCCGTCTTCAAAATAAGTTCCATTTTTAAAATTTTTAATATCTTCTTCTTTATTAATAAATGACCACTGTAAATTTATTTTTTGTTTATCATCATCTTTTAAAGTATAAAACACTAAAGGTTCTCCAAACTTTTCACTAAGTACACCATAAAATGCACTCAAAACAGCTAGCTGTTCACCTAAAGAACATTTATGATGATTAGAGTCACTTATACTAATTCTTAAAAAATCATTTTCGCAATATTGGAAAAAGAAATAAATTCCATCTTCAAATAAGTGTTCTAACTCACTATTTAGCTCCCTATGATAATGAAAATATTTTCCGTTTACAATGCTTTCGTGAACATTATATTGAACATTATATTCAAATTCAATACTATTTCCCATTTTATTCTTTAAATATTTAGCTAATTTTTCACAATCATTAGCATTTGAACATTCTTTAGCCATTCAAAAACCTCCTCTATAACAAATATTATATCATGTTAAATAAAAAATTTATAATAAGTTTGATTAAATATTTTAAATCTCCTTCATAATATTAATAGAGGAGATTTTATTTATGGAATATAATGAAATATTAAAAAATGCCGAGTATGAAATGAAGAAATTAAGACATCCTTACGTTGGAAGTGAGCATTTATTACTTTCAATTTTAGCAAGTGATGATGAAGTAGTAGCAACACTTAATAAATATACTATTACTTATAATAGTTTTTCTAAAAACTTAATAAAAATAGTTGGTAATTGTAAGAAAGATACTCCTTATGTTTTACATACACCACTTTTTAAAAGAATTATTGAAAATGCAAATGATATAGCTAGTAATAAAAACGAAGAGATAGGTGCTAAACATTTGATAGTTTCTTTAATAGAGGAAAGTGATGGTATAGCGATTAGAGTTTTATTAAATATGGGAGTCGATTTAGATGCTCTATATAATGACTTAGTTAAAAACTCTACTGGGTCACTATCTTTAGGTAAAGAACTTGATAGTGATAGTATTTTAATTGGCAGAGAAAAAGAAATAGAATCAATTATTAGCTCTCTACTAAAAAAAGATAAATGTAATCCATTACTTATTGGTAATGCTGGAGTTGGTAAAACAGCCATAGTTACGGAATTAGCAAGAAGGCTTAAGAAAAAAGAAGTGCCTGATAAATTAATTGGTTATAAAATCATTAGTATTGAAATGGGTTCTTTAGTTGCTGGAACAAAATATCGGGGAGAATTTGAAGAAAAACTTCATAATTTAATAGATTCTCTAATAAATAACAAAATAATTCTTTTTATAGATGAAATTCACACATTAGTTAATGCAGGTGGTGCTGATGGCGCTATAAATGCTGCTGACATTTTAAAACCTTATTTAGCAAGAGGTGATATAAAAATAATTGGTGCTACGACGATAACTGAGTACAACAATACTATTTTAAAAGATAAAGCTTTAAATCGAAGATTTGATTTAATTACAATTAAAGAAACTGATTATGAAGCGACAAAAGATATTTTAGAGAAAGTAAAGAATAAATATGAAGTATTTCATGATTTAGTAATAACAGATGAAAATATTAAAGATATTATGAACTATTCGAATCGTTATATTCATAATAGATATAATCCTGATAAATCACTAGAGGTATTAGATTTAGTATGTGCCAAAGTAAATAGTAATTGTAATTATATTAAAAAATATAACGAAAGAAATGAGAAAAAGAAAGAGTATATTTTAAAAGATGACTATGAGGGAGCTTTAAAAGAGTTAGAAAATGCTTCTGTTGATAAACAAACTTATATTACTAGAGAAGATATCTTAGCAGTAATTTCTAATATTATTAATGCTGATATTTTAACTTCGAAAGAGGACTTAGTTAAAAGTTTAAATAATAAATTACAAGAAAAAGTAATTAATCAAAAAGAGGCGATAAGTAGAATAATTTCTAATATAAGATATAAATTATTTAAAGATAATGAAGTCTTAAGTTTACAATTTGTTGGAGGTAGTGGTGTTGGGAAATCGATGATTATTGAAGAAATTAGTAAAACTTTAAAAAGAAATAAAATAGTAATTAACTTAGAAGACTATAGTTACGATGAATCTATAGAAAAACTAGTTGGTGGAACTTATCGAACTAAATATGTTTTTCAAGAAGTAAAAAATGAGCCTTGTAGTATCTTAGAAATAAATAATTATAATATGGCATCTTTAAAAGTTAAAGAGTTATTTAACACAATTATTAGTGATGGAGAATGTCTAGATTATAATAGTGAGAAAATATGTTTTAATAATACAATTGTTATTTTTAATGAAACAACGAAAAACTCTATTGGTTTTTCAGAAAATATTAAAGAAAGTGAAGATATAATTGTTGATGAAGTAATTGGCTTTAATGCAGTTACAAAAGAAGATATTAATACATATATAGATAGATATAATAAAGAAAACAATACTTCCTTAAATTACGAAAGTATTGCTTCTTCTTCAAATTATAAATTAAATGGTTATAAAGGTGTTATAAAGAGTATTAATAAAGAATTAAGAGAACAGGTTGTACTAGCACAGTAATGTGCTTTTTTGTTAATCTTTTATCGCAATGAAACATCCAATTTGTTTAGGAATATGAATAATTCCTTTTTCATCTTTATCTTTAGCAAAGTGTTGGGCTAATCCTTTAAATTGATTTTTATCTAAATTTTGCATTACAACACTAGTAAAAATCCATTCGACTAACACGTTTTCATCAGATATTTCTATTGAATCTTTATATTCATCCATTTGAATATTATTAAATTTCTTCTCTAATACTTCTTTTCCGTTTTTTAATGTAAAAGACCAGTTCTCTATATTAAAATAATTCATATTTGAGTTAAATTCTTCAAATTTCTGATTTAAGTACTTTTGAAAACCATTAGTACCCAATGTTGAAGCATAAAATATACCATTATTTTTTAAAACACGATGAACTTCTTCGATGGCTTTATCTACATCAGAAACATGGTATAGCATATGATTAGCAATTACAATATCAAAAGTTTCATCTTTATAAGGAATCTTTTGTATATCAATTTGTTCAACTTGAACGTTATTGTGTTCTAAATGTTTTTGTTTAACTATGTTGCACATACCTTCAGAAAAGTCGGAAATTACCAATTCAACATTTTGAGGTAATTCTTTATATTTTTCGTCCCACATAATTCCATTGCCACAACCTAGTTCTAATATTTTACAACCATCAAATATTTTATATTTATCAAACATCCAATTTCTAAAACCATATTTATTGATGCTATACTTATCGTGAAAATTTTGCCTTTTTTTAAATTTACTATCATTCTTATATTGAATAATAACATCATCTTTGTTATTCATTTCTGACATAGAGCTTTCTCCTTTTTTATAAATCTATAATAATTTTTTATTATGATTATTATATTAAAATTTAAATTATGTTGCAATTTCTTTTTTTACTTTCCATAAAATATGGTAAAATAAGTAAACAAAGGAGTGTTTTTAATGAAAGTAAGAACAAGATTTGCACCAAGTCCAACAGGATTTATGCATATAGGAAATTTAAGAACAGCTATATTTGAATATTTAGTTGCTAAAAAAAATAGTGGAGAATTTATTTTAAGAATTGAGGATACTGACCAAGAAAGAAAAGTAGAAGGTGCTATAGATTTTATCTATAAAACTTTAGAGTTATGTCATTTTGACATTGATGAAGGACCGAATAATCCAGGTAGTGTTGGACCTTATATTCAAAGTGAGCGAAAAGAGATTTATAAGGAATATGCCGAAAAACTAGTTGAAATGGGGAAAGCATATTATTGTTTTTGCACAGAAGAAGAACTAAATCATCAAAGAAGTGTAGCAGAACAGAAAAAAACTGCATTCTTATATGATGGTAGATGTAGTAGGTTAACAAAAGAAGAAGTTGCAGAAAAAATGGCTCAAAATATTCCTTATGTTATTAGACAGAAAATGCCTAAAGAAGGTGTAACCGAAGTTCATGATTTAATTCATGGAACAATTAAAATAGATAATAGTGTTTTAGAAGACCAAATATTACTTAAAAGTGATGGCTATCCAACATACAATTTTGCCAATATTGTTGATGACCATTTAATGGGTATTACTCATGTTATTAGAGGACATGAATACCTTGATCAAACAGCTAAATACAATCTTGTTTATGGTGCTTTTGGGTGGGAAATACCTGAATATATTCATGTTGCAATGGTTATGGGCGAAGATGGAAATAAATTATCTAAAAGAAATGGCGATGCCTCATTTATGGATTTATATAATGAAGGGTATCTTCCAGAAGCAATAGTTAACTATTTATGTTTACTTGGTTGGAGTCCAGCAACTAATCAAGAAATTTTTGCTATGGATGAACTTATAAGTAATTTTGATGAACATAGACTAAGTAAATCCTCTAGTCAATATGATGTTAAAAAGTTAAGATGGGTTAATCAGCAATATATTAAAAATATGCCTGATGATGACTTTGTAAAATGGGTTAAACCTTTCCTGGCTTCCGCATATGATTTAAGTAGTAAAAGTGAAGAATGGATTAATCATTTATTAAGAGTTTATAAAAGTCATATTAGTTATGGAAAAGAAATTGGTGATGTTACAAGCTTATTCTTCCAAGATGGTTTTGAAATTACTGGTGAATGTAAAGAGTTTATGGAAACAGAAGAGTCTGTACCAAATACGATAAAAGTATTCACTGATGAGTTAAAGAGTATTGATGAGTGGAACACAGAGAATATTGCTTTAGCTATCGAAAACACGAAAGAGAAAGCAAGTGTAAAAGGAAAACTTCTTTATATGCCTATTAGAATAAAAATAAGTGGACAAATGCATGGACCAGAGCTACCCGATGAAGTATATTTAATGGGTAAAGAGGAAGTTATTAAATATTTAGAAAGTTAGTGATTTAATGAAAATATATAATACTTTGACTGATAAGTTAGAAGAATTTATTCCTATAGAAAAAGGCAAAGTCAAAATGTATGTTTGTGGACCAACAGTCTATAACTATGTTCATATTGGTAATATGCGTCCTGTTATTAATTTTGATATGGTTTATAATTATTTTAAGTATTTAGGATATGATGTTTTGTATGCCTCTAATTTTACTGATGTTAATCCCAAAATAATTACGGCTGCTAAAGAACTTGGAATAACTGAGCGAGAAGTGGCTGATAAATTTATTAAAGCTTACTTAAGTGATTTAGAAAATTATAATTGTTCTAAAATTGATTATCGACCAAGAGTTATAGAACATATGGAAGATATCTATAATTTTATTACGAAATTAATTGAAAAAGATATGGCTTATGAAAAAGATGGTGATGTTTATTTTAGGGTTGAAAAGATAAAAGATTACGGGATTTTATCTAATCAAGATATTAATGAACTAAAAAGCGGGATTAGGGTAGAAGTTGACGAAAAAAAAGAAAGTCCTTTGGATTTCGCTTTATGGCGTAAGACAACTGAGGGAGAACAATTTGAGTCTCCATGGGGCTTAGGCATACCTGGGTGGCACACTGAATGTGTTGTAATGATTAATTCCTTATTTGGTGAAAAAATTGATATCCATGGTGGAGGAGTAGATTTGAAATTCCCACATCATGAAAATGAAATAGCTCAAAGTATCGCCTTAAATAATAATACTTTAGCTAACTACTGGATGCATAATGGCCATATTAATGTTGATGGCGAAAAGATGAGTAAGAGCTTAAATAATTTTATTTTAGCCAAAGATTTTATTAAACTTCATAAAGCTAATATAATTAAAATAGCTTTATTTAAAACGCATTATCGCCTACCACTTAATTTTACAGATGAATTATTTAATGAGGCGAATATCGTTGATAAAAAAATAAATGATGTATTGAAACAAGCTAATTTGCAAATACAATTAGGAAATTTAGAAGTTGGTAAAATAAAGATAGATGAACGAATTAATGAGATAATGGATGAAGATTTTAATACTCCTAATTTACTTAGTTATTTAATGGAATTAGTAAAAGATTTAAATAGTGCTTTAAGAAATAAGGAAGATATAACTATTTCCTATGATAAAATTAATCTAATTAATACTATTTTAGGATTGAAGTACGATTTAAAAGAATTAACAACTGAAGATAAAGAACTTTATCAAAAATGGCTTTCTTATAAAGAAACTAAAGACTTTAGTAATGCTGATAAAATAAGAGAAGAATTAGTAGCAAAAAATATTTTATAAATTTAACATAATCTTCACAAAAGCGTGTTATATTTATATTAGGAGTGATGATATGGATTTAATACTTATAATTTTAATACTTTTAATTCCAGCTATAGCCCAAATGTTTATTAGTATTAATTATAGTAATTATAAAAAGCAATCCTTAGAAAAGAAAGTAAGTGGGCAAGAAGTGGCAAGAAAGATACTTGATAACCATGGCTTATCAGATATTTATGTTGTTGAAGTAAAAGGCAACTTAACTGACCATTATGACCCATCAAGAAAAGTAGTTAGATTATCTAGTGAAGTATTTCATGGAGAAACGATAGCTTCTGCTGCTATTGCAGCACATGAATGTGGTCACGCTATTCAAGATAAAGAAAAGTACTTTATGCTTCGTTTAAGAAGTCTTATTTACCCAATAGTTAATTTAGGGACAAGCTTATCTTATATAATTATTTTAATTGGCATTGTTATGCAAGCCTTAGACTTGGTTTATGTAGGGATTGCTTTAACTGGGTTAGGACTTATCTTTCAACTTATTACGTTACCTGTGGAGTTTGATGCTAGTAAAAGAGCCCTAAAAATATTAGAAGATGAAAATATAGTTGTTTCATCTGAACATATTGGTTGTAAAAAAATACTAACTAGTGCAGCGATGACTTACGTTGCAGGTGTCTTAGCTAGTGCTTTACAGATATTAAGGCTTATTTTAATATTTGGAAATAATGACCGAGATTAAATTTATTTGAAATACATTAAAAACTATGTTATTATCTAAATATAAAGACACGAAATATGTTCGTTGCCTTTAAAAGGTTGGAGCTGATACATTGCTGTATCAGTTTATTTTATCTATGCAGTAGCAAGCATATTTGCATAAATAGAATTATGTATATGATTTTAAATAATCGATCAATTATTCTCTTCATATGCATCCACCTCCAAATTTTTAATACCCTCTAAAGAAGTCACTAAAAATAAAGGCATTAAACAATATTTCGTGTCTAGGTCATACTTTAGCACAAATAAAAATATTTGTAAAATTACTATTTTTAGATTGTTGAAAAGAAATTCTTGCAATAATCTTGTTATTGTTTAGCAAAAATTAAATTATTGTTCAAATATTTAGACAATAATTTAAAAATTAGTAAAATTTAAAAATTTTTAGATAATTATAATATACCAATAACTTCCTTGAAATAAGGAATTTTTTTCTTTTTAAAGCATTTCCCTTTTCTATATAATTTGATATAATATGAAAGATGACTTATTAAGGAGTGATTAGATGAAAGTTATTTTATTACAAGATGTAAAGAAACAAGGAAAGAAAGATGAAATAATTGAAGTTAGTGAAGGTTATGCCAATAATTTCTTAATAAAAAATGGTCTAGCTCTTCCTGCTAATGAAGGAAATAAAAAACAACTTAATAAACAATTAGAACAAAGAAAACAAGATGAAGATGCTTTAATTAAATCTTGTGAAGAATTAAAAGGAAAATTAGAACATGTTAATTTAGAGTTTTTTGTCAAAACAGGGAATGATGGTCGTATTTTTGGTAATGTATCATCAAAACAAATAGTTGATGAATTAAAAAATAATGGATACAATGTTGATAAAAAGAAAATAATGCTTGACTTACCAATCGACTCATTAGGAGTACATAATGTAAAAATAGAATTACATAAAAAAGTAATTGCAGAAATCAAAGTTAGTGTTAAAGCGAGGTGATACTATGGCTAGACAAATGCCTCAAAATAAAGAAGCAGAAATGAGTGTTTTAGGGGTTAGTTTTTTAAATCAAGAAGCTTTATCTAAAATATGTGAAGAATTAACTGAGGATATGTTTTACGAACCTCAAAATAAAAAATTATTTAATGCAATTAAAACAATGTACGAAGAAAAAACACCTATTGATATCACTACTGTAAAAGAAGAATTAGATAAGAAAAAAAATTTAAATGCTGTTGGTGGATTAGAATATATTTCCGAAGTAATTGATTCTGTAGCCACGACGGCTAACTTAGATTACTATATAAAAATAGTTAAAGAAAAAGCAACAGTTAGACACTTAATCGATACAGCTACAACTATTGTTACTGATGCTTATGAAGATTCTGAAAACGTGACAGCTCTTTTAGATAACGCTGAAAAAAATATTTTAAATGTTGTAAGAAGTAGACAAACTAGTGAATTTGTATCTATCAGAGAAGTTTTAAAAAATGCTCAAGAACATTTAGAGTTTTTATCTCAAAATAAAAATGTTGTAACGGGAATAACAACTGGATTTACAAAATTAGATAATGTCACAGCAGGATTACATGAAGGTGAATTAATAATTATTGCAGCACGACCAGGTATGGGTAAAACAGCTTTTGCTCTTAATATTGCAACAAATGCAGCATTTAAAACAAAAAAAGCTATTGCTGTATTTAACTTAGAAATGCCAGCAGAACAACTTGCTAATAGAATGATTAGTGCTGTAGGTCAAATTGACTCCTTTAAATTACAAACAGGAATGCTTGAACATAATGATTGGAAAAGATATAATGAAGCTATTAGTCAACTAGCTGAAACAAATATCTATATAGAAGATAATGCTAGTATTACAGCATCAGAAATTAGAGCTAAATGTCGTCGTCTTGCTAGTAGTAAAGATGGTTTAGGCCTTGTTGTTATCGACTACTTACAGTTAGTTACGTCAGGTGGTAGAAGACCAGAATCAAGACAACAAGAGGTATCCGAAATATCAAGGTCTTTAAAAACAATGGCTATGGAATTAAAAGTTCCTGTTATTGCTCTAGCCCAATTATCAAGAAATGCTGAGAGAAGAGAAAGTAATCAACCAATGCTTGCTGATTTAAGGGAATCTGGTTCTATAGAGCAAGATGCAGATATGGTATTATTTATTAATCGAAAAGATTATATGAAACCAAAAGAAGAATTAAATAAAGAAAAAAATGTTCCATGTGATATAATTATAGCTAAGCATCGTAAAGGTTCAACAGGTAAGTTTAAACTACTATTTGAACTTAATATGAGTAATTTTAGAAATTTCTTAGAAACTGATGCAGATTTAGATGAAGAGGAATAATTATGAATAAAGAAAATTTGAAAGTATATAGAACAAGTATTATCATTACAATAGTTCTTTCAATAATAACGGCATTAATGTTTTTTGGTGACTTTAAATATGAAAAACCTGATACTGTTTATCAAATATATCTTGATGGGGAAAAAGTTGGACTTATTGCCAATAGAGATGAATTATATGACTTAATAAATAAAGAACAAATTGAAATAAAAAATAATTATAATGTTAATCAAGTTTATCCTCCTAATGGGTTTAAAATTGAGGAATATACCACATATAATGCTGAAACAACAACGGTTGATAACATTTATAACCGAATTAAAGAAGCAAAGAACTTTACGATAAAAGGATATACAATAACAATAAAAAGTAAAGATGAAAATACAGCTCCTAAATATATTTATGTTTTAGATAGAAGCGTTTTTGAGAATGCTATTAAAAACTTTATTACAACATTTGTTGACGCAACTCAATATCAAAACTATTTAGATGGAACACAACCAGAAATAGTAGATATAGGGCAAATAATTAATAATATGTATTTTGATGAAACGATAACAATTAAAGAGTCTTATATTAGTGTTTTAGAGCGTATTTATACTAATACAGAGGATTTGACTCATTATCTTTTGTATGGAAATGAAACGGAACAAAAAAGTTATAAAGTAAAAAAAGGAGATACAATTGAAAGTATTGCTTATGATGCGAAATTAAACGTGCAAGAATTTTTGATAGCTAATCCAAATATAAAAAGTGCAGATGCGATGTTAGCAGTAGGACAGAAAGTCACAATAGAAATTCCTTCTCCAGAGGTATCATTAATTTATGAATCAGAAGTTGTTGAAGACCAAGAAATACCTTATGAAACAGAAACTAAGTATGATTATTCTAAAAGTAATGGTTATCGTCAAGTAGAACAAGAAGGAGTTAATGGTATAACTCGTATTACGAAACAAATTCAAGTTAAAAATGGTGAAGAAAATTCCCAAGCTATTATTGATAAAGCTAAGAGTATTGAAATAAGACCAATGCAAAAAGAAATTGTGACAGTAGGGCGTAAGGTTAATTATGGTACTTATATTCCTATAACTGGTTCATGGGCATGGCCTACTAATTCGCCATATGTTTTAACTAGTCCATTTGGTTATCGTTGGGGTGTTTTGCATGAAGGACTGGATATTTCTGGAACTGGAAAAGGCTCTCCAATTTATGCTATAGGAGATGGAGAAGTAATAGATGCGGGACGTGGTGGCATTATGGGTCGAAATGCAGGTAATTGTGTAGTTATAAGACATTCTAATGGCTATTATTCTGCCTATGCTCATTTAAATTCAATTGAAGTAAAAACGGGAGATATGGTTTCATCAAGACAAAAAATAGGTACAATGGGAGATACTGGTTTTGTAACAGGAGTTCATTTACATTTAGCGGTTTATGTTGGTGTGCCTTATAATGGTGGTTATCCAATCGACCCAAAAAGGTTATGGAATTTAAAATGATGAAAGTTTGTGTTTTAGCTAGTGGTTCAGAAGGTAACTCAACTTATATTGAAACAGAGAAGCATAAAATTTTAGTTGATTTAGGAACAACTGTTAAAAATATTAAAAATAAATTAGAAGAAATTGATGTTAATATAATGGACATCAATTTCGTTATTATTAGCCATGTTCATGATGATCATATTAAAGCATTGAAAACTTTTACGCACAAATATGATGCAACTATATTAGTTACTAAAAAAATGTTAGATGAACTACCTATTTTAAAAGACTATGGAAATATAATTATTTATGATGATGATATTTATTTAGATGGTTTAAAAATTAGTGTAATCAAAACTAGCCATGATACCAGTGACTCTAGAAGTTTTGTCTTTAATGGTGGTGGTAAAAGTGTGGCATATATTACTGATACAGGGTACTTAAATCAAAGGTATTTTAGAGTTCTTAGTAATTTAGATGTTTACTTATTTGAAAGTAATCACGATGTTGAACTCCTTATGAATGGAGCTTACCCAGAGTGGTTAAAGAAACGTATTGTAGGGGCTAGTGGACATTTATCTAATAAAGATGCTTCAATATATTTAGCTAAGTTAGTTGGAACTAATACTAAAAAAATTATCTTGACCCATTTAAGTAAACAAAATAATACGGAAGAAATAGCTTTAGAAACCATTAATAATGTATTTAATGAGTATGGAGTTAAGTTTAATAATATTACTTGTGCTAGACAAGACGAGAAAAGTGAGATTATTGTGTTATGATAAAGATTATTTGCGTTGGGAAAATAAAAGAGAAATATTTAAACGATTTAATCGAAGACTATAGTAAAAGAATAAGTAAATATCATAAATTAAATGTTATTGAAGTAAAAGATGAAAGTACTTTGGCTAAAGAAAGAGATAGTATAAAAAAGTATATTGGTAGTAATGATTATGTTATTACTTTAGAAATTGAAGGTAATAAACTAACTAGTGTTGAACTAGCTAATAAAATTGATAATTTATTTAATTCCCATAGTACAATAACATTTATTATTGGTAGTTCTTTAGGGTTACATGATGATATTAAAGCATTAGCTAATTATCGCTTATCTTTTTCTAGCCTAACTTTTCCTCATGGATTATTTAGGGGAATATTACTAGAACAAATATATCGCTCTTTTAAAATAATTAATAATGAAACATATCATAAATGATTTATTTTTACAAAAATGTGATAATTATGCAAATATTTTATGCAAAAGTGTGAGAAATACACTTAAAATGCTTGCAAAAGTGTGATATAATCTTTTTGAAGGTGATAGATATGAAGAGATTTATAACTGATAAATTATTAAAATGGAAAAATAGTAAGGATAGAAAACCTTTAATTTTAAGAGGAGCAAGGCAAGTTGGTAAAACTTATATTTTGCAAGAATTTGGTGAAGAATATTATGATGATGTTGCTTACTTCAATTTTGATCATGACGATGGTTTAGCAGAGTTATTTTTAAATACTAAAGATCCAAAAAGAATAATTGAACAATTATCACTTGTTAATGGAAAAGTAATTAATCCTGGAACATCTTTGATTATATTTGATGAAATACAGGAATGCCCTAATGCTCTAAATTCATTGAAATATTTTTGTGAAGAAGCAAGAGAATATCATTTAGTTTGTGCTGGATCTTTGTTAGGGATCCGTTTATCAAAAACATCATTTCCAGTTGGGAAAGTAGACTTCTTAAATTTGTATCCTATGACTTTTAGTGAATTTTTAATTGCTGATAATTCTTCAAATTTAGTAGACGTTATGAGGAAAACTAAAGAAATAAAAGAGATTCCAAAGATATTTGAATCCCTTTTAATTGAAAAACTTAAGACATATTATATAATCGGTGGTATGCCAGAAGTAGTATTTAGTTGGGTAAATGATAAAGATATAGAGAAAGTTAATAAAATACAACAAGATATTTTAGATTCATATGAACAGGACTTTTCAAAACATCTTAATGCCAATGAAGCTAATAAAGTATCTTTAATATGGAATGGTATTCCTTCTCAACTAGCAAAAGAAAATAAAAAATTTGTTTATCAGGTTGTAAAAGAAGGAGCAAGGGCCAGGGAATATGAAAATGCCTTGAATTGGTTATATAATGCCAATTTAATCTCTAAAAATTTTCTTGTTAGTAAATGTGCTTTTCCTCTAAAAGCATATAATGATTTATCGGCTTTTAAAATTTATATGTTAGATGTTGGATTACTTAGAAGAATGTCTGATTTAGATAGCAAAATTATTTCAGAAGGTAATAAGTTGTTTGAAGAATTTAAGGGTTCATTTACTGAAAATTATGTAGCAAATGTTCTTAATTATTTATTAGAAAATTCTCCTAATTATTATACTTTTGATAGAAATGAAATTGACTTTGTAATTCAAAGAAAAAATAACATTATTCCAATAGAAGTGAAATCTAATAAAAGTACAAATCATAATAGTTTGACAAAGTTCAATACTAAAAATGATAATGAAATTTCATTTAGATTTTCATTAAATAATTTAAGTAAGAATGGAAAAATAATTAATATACCTCTTTATTTTATTGAATATATTGATAGTATTGAAGTATAATTTAAAAAGCTTTTATGATGCTATTTATTCTTTCTTGTTTAAAACTGTCATAAAGTTTATACTTTATAGTAAGAGGTATTAAAAATGAGTAAAAGTATTAAAAGACTTGGTCTAGGAACAATGCGAATGAATTTTGATAATCAAGAAGAGTCGATTAATATTCCAAGAGATAAATATGTTATTTCTTTAAAATATTGCGCATTAACTATTTAAATGGAAAATATTATGGAGTAGATTCGGATATAAGAAATATTAGAGCTCATTTAAAATATTCCTTAACAAGACTAGGCTTAGATTATGTTGATATCTTTGAACTAGCAAGAGTTGATGATATTGTAAATATTGAAGAGTGTCTTGAAGGAACAGACATTTATAATAAACAGATTTTAAAAAATAGAATTATTGATGGAAAATATGTATAGAGGTAGTGGTATTATGATAGGTAATGATTGGGATAACGTATTAAAACTTATTTGGGAAAGTGAAGGATTTAAAAAGTTTTTGAATATTGTTAATGAAGAATATAAAACTAAAGATATTTTCCCTCCTAAAAACTATGTCTTTAATGCTTTAAAATTAACTCCTTATAGTAAAGTAAAAGTCATTATAATGGGTCAAGATCCATATCATGGAGTAGGCGAAGCTCATGGCTTATCTTTTTCTGTTCAAGATGGAATTAAAATACCGCCATCACTTAAAAACATTTATAAAGAATTAAATGATGATTTAGGAATAAAAGCACCAAATAGTGGTAATTTAACTAAATGGGCAGAACAAGGAGTACTTCTTTTAAATGCGGTTTTAACTGTAGAAAAGGATAAGCCAGCTTCTCATAAAGATTTAGGTTGGGAGCGGCTTACTGATTATATTATTAAAGAAATTAATTTAAAAGAAGAACCCGTTGTATTTATTTTATGGGGTAAATTTGCGAAAGAAAAAAAGAAGTATATTACTAATCCTATCCACTATGTGATAGAATCAGCTCATCCTTCTCCTTTTTCTGCAAGTTATGGTTTCTTTGGAAGTAGACCTTTTTCTAAAACTAATACTTTTCTAGAAAGCAAAGGTATAGACCCAATTGATTGGGATTTAACTAAATTTTAATTAATCCCCATATTGAAGAATATTTTATTTTAGTATTTAATTTATTTTTTGGGAAAAATAATAATAGTTAAGTGTATAAAACAAATGGAAGTTGTTTCATATCTTAAGAAAAAATATTTTTACTAAAACTTTCAAATATTCTTCAATACGGGAATTAATTATTCATAAAATTAAGGAAATACCATAATAATTACTAGTTATATTTAATATCATTTTTTAAGTAAAAGAAAAATTTTTGTTGAAATTTAGATTTTTTTTAAATCGATTTTTGTATAAAATTTTTTTTTACAATTATCATTTATCAAGCTTTTTAGACACACAGTATGGATCAGCAATAGGAGACATCATATCACATGGCTGAACTTTTAACTCATTTCAGACAATACATAAGGATCATCTTTGGTTCCTGTACCATTCTTTATCGTAGAAAGAGATTTTAATTCTAGTATTGGTCTAATATAACCAATCGCCGAATTCTCCGTCATCCTACCATTCTCATATCTCACTAACCATCCTAATTTAGGCTCCCCGTTCCCTGAGGACATTCTCCCGGCGAATCCCCAACTATTAACCGCTGGGAAACCATAGTATCTAGAAGACAACCAGACACCAGTACTTGCTATTGGAGTCGAGCCGTTAACAATCTTAACCTCGAAATTACCCAGGGCGAAGACAACATCCTTATAATCTTCAAAGTACCCACAGTCGCCCCAACCTAGAGGTTCTTTTGTACCGGCATAGCACATAACACCCACGCTCTCCCCCCAAGGGTATGATATAGAACTATCCCAAGGTTTGGTTGTTTGTGTTAATTTTTCGGTATTCTCAATCAATAGTGATGGAGTGTTATACTCCCCCTCTCTATATCCTAGATGCCTCGTAGCCCGAACGTTTATTCCGTCAGTATATTGCTTAGATATTTCATTTAGTGTTGATACCAAGTTTACGTACCCCTGTAAACCTTTAAATCGAACTGGTTTGGATGACATTGTATCACTTATCACTTCTACCCTTCCGTAACCAATTTTTCTCAGTACCCTCCATTTCTTCAATTCACTAGGGTTGATTGTTTGGTTATTTGTATATCCTGTCACATCTTTTGATATTGTATAGCTTCTACTAGTAGGAGTAATGCTGATATAATCTCCAATATGTACATCGTCGGATAAAGATGTCGTTTCAACTTCCCCTGTTTTACAGTTTTGTCCTTCATTATTTGACACGCATACTTGATAGTAATATGTAACACCTGAAGTTAATCCTGTTATACTACACTTTGTACTTGTTTGACTAGCTGCATTTGTTGTATAACTTCCATTACTTGTTCCATACTTACAAATCCTTGTACTCACTGTTCCACTTTCTGTATAACTTAAATTTATTGAAGTTCGAGTACTTGTAGCTGTGATACTACTAAGTGTTGGTGGATCATATTTGGTATTAATACTTCCTTCTTTACATGACTCTTGATTTAACTTATTCTTTGTACATACTTTATAATAATATGTGGTATTTTGTGTTAATCCTGTTTTAGTACAAGCACTATTATTTACTGTTGTTGATGAGAGATTATATGTTCCTTTTGTTGTTCCAAATGTACATGTTGTTGAAGGATTTAATCCTCCTGCTGTATATGAAAGATTAACACTATTATTTGTACTTGTTGCTGTTATACTACCCAATGTAACTCGAAAGTCTCCTACTTTAGCACTTATAAACCTTACTTCATTCTCTCTTTGAAAGAAGGCATAGGAACTTTGAATTAAGACTAATCCTATTAATATTACTACTAAGAAACCTATTATTACTTTTTTCTTTTTATTAACTTTCTTAAATCTCTTCATATATCTACTCCTAACTTGCTACTGTAGCTTTTACGATAATCTTACTATCAAACTTCTTATTTGCTTCACTTGTTGTTACTGCTTCATCGACCCATAATCTTAAGCTATATGTTATTGTTCCTTTTGCTTGTAATGTTCCTGATATTAACTTTCTTGATTCTTTTGAAGTACTATAATGCTTTGTTGCTGTTTCATAAGCGTTATATAACTTATGATTACTATTTAATGCTACTCTGATACTTGAACTTGCAAATGTTGTTGCTGATAATGCTTCTAGATCTACTTCATATGCTGTAACATAGTTACAAGTGTTAGTTATTGTAAATTCATATGGGGTTGTTTGCATTCCTTTTGTACTAGTTATCGGATAAGCACTTGCTAAATTAATAGGATTCTTTCCCGTTAGAGTTACATCAAAACATCCTGTTGCTACAACATTATTATTATCTTGAGTTTTAGTTAATTGCCAATATGCATAACTTACTCCTATTACTACCATAATAGATAATGTAATCATTATTACTAGTCCTACAACTATTTTCTTATTCTTTTTTTCTTTTACTTCTACTTTCACTTATATACCTCTTTCTTTAATTTTTTTAATTATAGCATAAATTGTTACTATTGGCTACAAAAAATGTTATTCTAGGTATTTAAATTATACCTTATAGTTTGAAATAATAGTTTAAAGGTGATAAAATTGATGAAAAATTTAAATGAAATTAAAGAAAACATTAAATTTAATGATGATAGTCATTATTATGATATAGTTAGGTATAATATTAGAAGATATCGAAGAATGGCTGATTACACTCAAGAAGAACTTGCTGAATTAATTGATGTTTCTGATCAATATATTTCACAAATTGAAAGAAAAAAATCTACAAAGTATTTTACATTAACTATACTTGGTCGTATAGCAGATGCCTTAGAAATAGATATAAAAGAATTTTTCGAAGAGCCTAAGAAGAAATAAATTTACTCAAATAAAAAATCCCACAAATGTGGGATTTTGCTAATTTATAGTACAAGTCAAATCATCTTCTTTGGCTTCTTCTTTGACATATTTTTCAATATCTTCAAATGATGCTGTTTTAGAAATGTCTTCTCCATCTAAAATATTATCAATATCAGCTACCATATAAACTTCTACTTTATCGCCATCTTTTTTTATTTCGCAATTTTTCATTGTGTCATCATCTTTAAATAAGTCACAAGTAGATTTAGCTTCTTCTGCTTGTTTTGAAATATAGTCTTCCGAAGCATTTTCGAATTTAACATATACAGAAGCGGTTACTTCAGTTAGTTCATTTTTCTTAGTATCATATTTGTATTCTGTTTTTTGCCCTTGAATTCCCATAATTGTGTTTCCTTCATCATCCTTGTCTATTTCGGATTTTTCAGATTCATTTACACAACTTATTGTTTTGATTATATTTTCTTGTTTTTCATCTTTTTTAGTTTCTTTATTTTCCTTATCGCCACAACCAGCTGTTAACAAAAGACAACTTACTAATAATAAACCTAAAACTCTTTTTCTCACAAAATTTACATCCTTTCTAAAAGGATTATAACATAAAAAATAGTTATTTAAAACTATAATTTAAAATCATCTAATATATCATCATGCATATCTTTACCATCAAAGAAAAGCCTAATTTCAATATTATGCATTTTAGCAATAATATTAATTGGGAATTTTCTAATTAAATCATTTAACTTATTAGTATATTTATTATAAAAAGATTTAGCAGCTTCTAACTTTTCGGAAGTATTTTTTAAATCATTAATAATAGTTTTAAGTTCTTTAATGTCTTTCAGTTCATCATAATCAAAACGTACTTGTTTAATCAATTCAACATTTTCATTTAACTTTCTATCAAAATCAAAATTAGTAATAGCTACATCTTTAAAACTTCTTAAGTCTTTGAAAATCTTCTTTTTATCTTTAAGACTTTTTTCAATAATGTTAGCAGCGTTTATTGCTAAGTCATAGCGTTTTCTTAATGTATCATCAATAATAGATTCCGCTTGGTCAACTTTAGTAGTATAGTGTTGGAGTTGATTATATAAAATAATATAACCAATAGCTAATCCACAAATAACAATTAGTAAAACTAAAAATGTATAAATAATTATCATATTATAAAACCTCAATTCTAAAAACATTATATCATAAATTAATTTTACATTTAAGGTTTATTATAATACAATGTAAAAAAGGTGATTGATATGAAAATAAATTCTATTGTTGTCGGGGACTTACAAACTAATTGTTATCTTTTAGAAAAGAATAATGAAGTATTAATAATTGACCCTGGAGATGAAGCAAAGAAAATTATTACTGCAATAGGAGATAAAAAAGTGGTTGGGTGTCTTTTAACACATAAACACTTTGATCACATTGGAGCATTAACAGAAATATGTTCTTATTACAATATTAAACCAAATGATTATAAAGGAAATAATTTTTCTTATGAAGTATTAGAAACTAAAGGACATACTAATGATTCAGTGACTTACTATTTTAAAAATGAGAAAGTTATGTTTTGTGGGGATTTTATCTTTTATCATAGTATTGGAAGGACTGATTTAGGTGGAAGTGATAGTGATATGTTAGAAAGTTTAGATAAAATATCTTTGTATGATGACGATATAACTTTATATCCAGGACATGGACCAAAAACTATTTTAGGTGAAGAAAAAAAACGTTTCAGCTTATATTAGTGAAACGTTTTGTCTGAATAATCATGACTATAATTTATTCGTTCATCAAAATCAACAAAGTTTAGATAAATCATCAAAATTAAATTCCAGTGTCCTGTCGTTGGGTCACTGATGATTAAATGGTCTCTTCCTGCTTCTTCAATAATACCTGTAAACCTACTATCTCGCCAGTCATTTGAATCAGGGAAACTTACATAAGCAGTAACTTTTTTTCCTTTATTAAGTCTTAAGATATTTTCGATATAACTTTGTTCCATTGGCATACTTTCATTTTGACTTTTGTAGTAGTTATCTTCGAAACTAGTATCATTAGTTGCATTAGGAAAAGTTGGATTAGGATAATAACTTCCGTTCATTAATTTTCACCTCAATTAACTATATGCGACTTGAAAAAAATATAGTATACTAATAATAGGTGAAAAATATGGATTATAAAGACATTATTAAAATAGTAACAAAAAAGAACTTTTGGCTAAGATTTTTAATTTCATCTTTAGCAATATTTTTGCTTGCCCTAAATTATAATGTGTTTTTGGTCCATCATAATTTAGTTATTGGGGGTACTAGCGGTCTTGCTATTATTCTTAATCATTTATTTGGTTTTTCTATTTCTCTGATAATTTTAATTTTTAACCTAGTTTTAATAATTATAAGTTATTTAACCTTGGGTAAAGAACAAACAAGAAGAACAATTATTGGTTCTTTACTATATCCGTTGTTTGTTGAAATTACATTACCTTTAGCAACTTATTTAATTTCATACACTAATTTTGATAACTTTCTATTAACTATCCTAGTAAGTGGTTTAATATATGGCTTTACAACAGGTGTCATTTATAAAATGGGATATACAACTGGTGGAGCAGATATCATTATGCAAATAGTAAATAAATATTTTCATATACCAACAGGAAAAGCTTCTTTATTTGTTAATGGTGTAATAGTTGGAGCGGCTGGGTTAATTTTTGGTATTCCAAAAATGCTTTATGCAATTATTATTATTGTTATAAATACTATTTTAGTTGATAAGATACTTATTGGGATTTCTGATAGTAAAATGTTTTTTATATATACTAAAAAAGAGAAAGAAGTAGCAGATTTTATTATCAATGAAATTAATGCTGGATATACAATACTTACTACCGAAGGAGGATACTCTAAAACAAAGAGAAAAATGCTAATGTGTGTTGTTCCAACAAGAGATTATTTTTTATTTAAAGAGTCAGTTTTAGAAATAGATAAAGATGCTTTCTTTGTGATAAGTGATTGTTATGAAGTAAAAGGTGGCGTTAAGAGGTCAAATTTACCATTTATTTAGCCTCTTTTTTTTGTTATAATTACTTTATAGTAGGTGGTAAAATGAAGTTCATTGATATTGAACATTGCTATAAAATATATAAAAATGGAGTTACAGCATTGGCAGACTTAACTTTGAAAATAGATAAAGGAGAATTTGTCTTTGTTATAGGAACAACAGGAAGTGGTAAGTCAACTTTAATTAAGTTACTGTATCGTGAAGAAAAACCAACAAAAGGAGTTGTTAATGTTGGTGGGATAAATGTTTCTAAATTAAGAAATGGAAATGTTTATAAGCTAAGAAAAAAATTGGGTATTGTTTTTCAGGATTTTAAATTACTTCCAAAATTAACTGTCTATGAAAATGTGGCTTTTGGCTTAGAGAATCAAGGAATTAAATCGAAAGATATTAAACCAAAAGTACTTCTTGCTTTAGAACGAGTTGGATTAAAAGAAAAAATAAGAAGTTTTCCTAATCAATTATCGGGAGGAGAACAACAAAGAGTATGTATTGCAAGAGCTATAGTTGATGAGCCGAAGTTGCTTATTTGTGATGAACCAACAGGAAATTTAGATCCAGCGACAAGTAAAGAAGTAATGAAAGTAATTGATTCAATAAATAAAAATATGGGAACTACGATTATAATGGCTACTCACGATAGAGAAATTGTTAATACGATGAAAAAAAGAGTTATTACTATTGAAAATGGTGTTTTAACTCATGATGAAAAGAAAGGAAAGTATATTGTAGATGAAGTTGTTCAGGATTCTAAGTAGAAATATAAATCATGCCTTTAAAAGTGTTTTTCGAAATTTAAGTTTAAGTTTAGCATCAATTGTTTGTACAACAATTACTTTAATTTTAGTATCAATTGCGGTAATTTTAACAGTTAATGTCAATAATTTTACCAAAGGATTAGAAGAAGAATTAACAATTTTAGTATTGATGCAAAAAGGAACTACAGAGGAGCAAGATATGATTGCTAAGGATGAGATTAGTAAGATAGGAAATGTTGTAGGAGAAAATGTTGTTTATAAAAGCAAGGAACAAGTTAGAATAGAAACAATGCAAAAAAGTAGCGATTTAAAAAGTATTATGGAAACATGGACTGATGAAACAAATCCTTTAAAATCAGAATTTATTGTACCTGTTAAAGACATAAGAGATATGAAAGATACAGCAGAGCAAATTAAAGAGATTGAAAATATTGAACTTGTTAATTATGGAGAAGATACAGTAACAAAGTTAGTACCTATATTTGATGTTATTAAAAAAGCTTCTATTGTTATTATCGGCGCTTTAATTATTGTAACAGTATTCTTAATTTGTAACACAATTAAGTTAACAATCTTTGCTCGTAAGAATGAAATAGACATAATGCGACTTGTTGGAGTAAGTAATACAGTTATTAGATTACCATTTGTCTTTGAAGGCTTATTTTTAGGAATAGCTGGTTCAATTATTCCAATAGCTGCTACTATATATGGTTATATTCTTGCTTATGACAATTTAAATGGTTTCTTTGTTTCTAATATAATAAAATTAGTTCCGCCTTTACCTTTTGTTTTATATAACTCTCTTTTATTACTAGGTATTGGTGTCATAGTTGGTATGTTAGGTAGTTATCGCTCTGTAAGGAGGTATTTGAAAATATGATGAAAAGATTAGGAAGATATACTTTATGTTTTTGTTTATTATTTAATCTGGTAGCTCCTCTTTATGTTAAAGCTGATAGTAAAACATTAAGAGATTATAAAAATGAGTTAAATGCCCTACAAAGTCAACAAAGAGAAAATAAAAGACTATCTACTCAGGCGAATAATGAAGTTCAATATAAAAGAAATGCTATTATGGAAGCTAATAATACGATAGATGCTAATGAGAAAAGTGTCGAAGAGTCAAAACAAAAAATTATTGAAAGTGAAGCATTAATAGTTAAGACAACAGAAGAATTACATGATGTTTTTAGTTATATGCAAAGTATCGATGAAGATAAAGTTTATTTAGAATTTATGGTACAATCAACAACGATGTCTGACTTTTTAGAGCGGGCTGCAATTATAGAACAACTTAGTAGTTATCAAGATAGTGAAATTCATCGTTTAGAGCAACTAATTGCTGATAATAAACAATTGCAAATTGACTTAAATAATCAAAATGAAACTTTAGAAAAAGCTATTAATGAATATGAAAAGAAAATCGAAGAATTGCGTGCTTATATTGATTCTTTAGCTAGTATTGGACTTGATTATGACGAACAAATTAAAGCTCAAAAAGAGCTTATTAAAACTTATGAAGATGCTGGATGTCGTGATGATGATTCGATAGATTATTGTTATTATAGTAAAATAGTTAATGCTTCAAAATTTGTAAGACCACTTGCAAAAGGAAGAATAACACAAGCTTATGGAAATAATGGTCACAAAGGCATGGATATTGGAGGGAATACACCAGGTACAGCAATGTTTGCTTCGGCTCCAGGAGTAGTGGCAAGTGTAAGCTATCATAATAGTTGTGGGGGAAATATTGTTCATATTCATCATTATGTTAATGGAGTTGCCTATACTTCTGAGTATGCGCACATGCGAAGCATAAATGTTAAAGTAGGAGACACAGTTACAGCTGCTACGCAAATTGGTAGTGTTGGAGGGGATTCTTCTACGTGGTATTATGATGGATGCACAACTGGAACACATTTACATTACACAATAGCTTTTGGACTTTATTTAGGATCAGGGGCGAATGGCTATAATAGATATAGTACTTTCCAAAGTAAATCAACTCCTACTGGTGACCAAAAAGTAACAGGTATAAAAAATACTAAAGGATTTTCTTGGTCATCTAGATATTAATGAAGATATATATTTTTGAAATGTAAAAACAAACTTTACAAAGACCGATACTAAATTGTATTGGTTTTTTATTTTCCTTGAAAAGATAAATGTTATCATTATATAATAATTAACAAATATTTGATTGGAGGAATAAAGTGTTAATAGAAAAATTTGAAATATATAAATTTAAAAATGTTTTTTATACAAAAGAAGAATTAAAAGAACTTGGCTTTATTTATATGGAAAGTAAAGAAGACTATTCTATTTTGGATAATAAAAGTGAAAATTATGAAATAACGGAGAAAAGTCCTTTTTCTGAAAGTGTTCATTCTTTAAAAGAATTTTTGAATTTTAATGAAAGGCACATTATAGATAAATTTTTTATTGATTTGGGAAATAGTGGTTTAATAATTGATGTGAATAAATATTATGAAATTAGATGTAAAAAAGAAGATAAAGAAGAAATAGTTCAATTATTTGAAGATGAAAATGATTGTATTGCAGCATATAAAAAAATTGAACAAGGGATTAATGAGAATTTTAAAGAACTTACTGAAAAAGTACCAATTAGATTTGTTGAAGATAGTAAGGACCTTATTCGTCAAAATGCTGAAAAAGAAACAAGACAGTTTATCTTAAGCCTTATAAATAAAGATACTAAAAATTATTGAACAAATATATTGCATATTATATAATTTTTATGGAGGTTTTGAAATGAAAAAAGACAGTTGGAATTCAGAATTTAGAAAGAAAAAATTTTATGAAAATCAAAAGCGTAAGCTTTTGAAACAAAATAATAAAGATAACAATATAATTAATAATTATCTTAGAAATAGAGAACCTATTATTATTCCTCGTTCTATCGCTATTATGCTAGATTTAGAAGGAACTAGTAATAAAATAACGGATGAAGAAGCAGAAATATTTATGAAACAAGTTGAAACTCTAAGAAATCAATTTGGTAATGCAAATGCTTATATTTGTATTTCAACACATAGTAGTACTTCTACTCATATAAAAATGGTTTTTGATATTTTAAATAAATATCGAAATGAAAATATTATTTTTGGGACTTCGTTTATTTATGGAGGTATGTATAGTTATGAATACAATAGTATAACACCTGTAGATTTTCGATTTAATGTAAATAAAGTAGAAACATTTATTGAGTATTATTTAGAAAATTATAAACTAAATATTGGTTGGATTGCTTTGATTGATGACTCTTTAAATGAAGATGTCCATAAGTCTTATCAAAATATTATTCCTATGGTTGGCTTAAAACCTAGTGGTAAAAAAGAAGATTATTATAATAATTTTATGTATCGAACAACTGATACAGATAATTTTAGTGGAGTTATTGAGTTAATGGATGAATACATCAAAGATATAAAAGGTATGACACTAGATGATATAATAGAAGAACAAAGAAAAATGCCTAGACATTTATCAAGTTGGGAATTATATCAATTACTTATAAATTATCAATTTGAAGAAGTTATTAAATATTTAAATTATGGTATGGCTGATAGTGATGATTATAAGAATACTTATAAAACTATAATGGAATACCCTAAAAATATTTGTGAGGAATATCGTGGTGATATAATAAATTTGCTTTTAATAATTGAAAAGAGTAAATTAGTTGAAGAATATGTCAAAGATACAATAAAATTGATATTTAAAAATGACTAAATATCTTTTTTAAAAGTAATTGACACGAACAAATATTTTATATTATAATTAAACAGGTGGAAGTTATGTTTAAGAAAATTTATGTGGAAATAACTAATGATTGTAATTTGACTTGTTCTTTTTGCCCAAGAAATAATCGGAAGAAAGAATATATAACTATTCCCAGATTTAAGAAATTATTAAAGAAATTAAAAGGTTATACTAATTATTTATATTTTCATATTATGGGAGAACCGTTATTACATAAAGATATAAATGAACTAATTGATATTGCTAGTTGTGATTTTTATATAAATATTACAACTAATGGTTATTTAATTAAAAATATTGCGAATAATACTAATATAAGGCAGGTTAATATATCATTACATAGTTTTAATCAAAAATACGGAAAAAGTTTAGATGAGTATTTGAATGATATATTTAAAGTTTGTGATAAATTAGTTTTAAATGGAACATATATTAATTATCGATTATGGACTAATTTTGGGGATAAAGAAGAAGTTATTAACAGATTAGAAAAGGAATATGGAATAAGTATTAGAAATGAACATATTAAATTAGCTGATAATACTTATTTAGATTTTGATGAGACATTTACATGGCCAATATTAAGTAAAGAGGAAAATAATTTTGGTACTTGTATGGGTACAAGAAGTCACATAGGAGTATTAGTTGATGGAACTGTAGTTCCTTGTTGTTTAGATAATAATGGAATAATTAACTTAGGAAATATTTACAAAAATGAATTAGCTGATATAATAAATGGCAACTTATTTAAAAGTATTAATGAAGGTTTTTTGAAAAATATAAAAGTAGATGATTTATGTAAAAGATGTACATTCTATCGAGGTGAGAGGTAATGGATAAAATAATAATTAAAGGAGCAAGAGAAAATAATTTAAAGAATATTGATATTGAGATACCTAAAAATTCATTAGTAGTTATGACAGGAGTTTCAGGAAGTGGTAAAAGTAGTTTAGCTTTTGATACAATTTATGCTGAAGGGCAAAGAAGGTATGTTGAAAGTTTGTCTGCTTATGCTAGACAATTTTTAGGTGGTACTAGTAAACCAGATGTTGATTCAATAGAAGGGTTAAGTCCAAGCATAAGTATTGACCAAAAAAGTACTAATAATAATCCGAGAAGTACTGTGGGAACTATTACGGAAATTTATGATTATTTAAGACTTTTATATGCAAGAATAGGAGTACCATATTGTCCTAATCATCATGAGCCAATTAAAAGTCAAAGCATTGAAGAAATGACTAATAAAATATTAGATTTTGAGGAAGGTACTAAACTAGAAATTATGGCTCCAGTAGTACGTGCAGAAAAAGGTAGTCATATAGCTATTTTAGATGATTTAAGAGTGAAAGGATATGCAAGAGTTAGAGTAAATGGCAAAGTTTATGATTTATCAGATGATATAAAATTAGAAAAAAATAAGAAAGATACAATAGAAGTAATAGTAGATAGGGTAGTTGTTAAAAGTGATGCAAGAGCAAGAATTTTTGAAGCTATTGAAGCATGTACAAAGTTAGCTGATGGCATGGTTTTATTTAACATAATTGGTGGTGAAGAATTTTTAATGAGTGAAAACTATGCTTGTGTACATTGTAATTATTCGCTACCTAAGTTAGAAACAAGAATGTTTTCTTTTAATTCTCCTTTTGGAGCATGTCCAGAGTGTAATGGACTTGGTATGAAGATGAAAATTAATGAAGAATTGCTAATACCTGATAAAGATAAAAGTATTCGTGATGGAGGAATTGTTGTTTTAAAAGAAGACCAAAATACAACTTTTACGGAGGTAGAAACAGTAGCAGAATACTATAATATTGACTTAGATACACCAATAAAAAATATTTCCAAAGAAAAGATGGATATTATTCTTTATGGTTCAGAAGATATTATGGAATTTAAGTATTACTCTAAAAATGGTAATTTTAGAACAAAGAAAGATTATTATGAAGGAGTTATTAATAATTTAGAAAGAAGACAAGTAGAAACTAATTCGGGATGGATTAGAGAGTGGATAGAAACTTTTATGATTGAGACAGAATGTCCACTATGTCATGGAACAAGACTAAAAAAAGATGTTTTAAATGTTTATATAAATAAAAAGAATATATATGATATGACTTCTTTAAGTATTGCTGAATTATATAAATTTATGAACAATTTAAAATTAAGTAAAGAACATAAGCAAATTAGTGAGCTTTTAGTTAAAGAAATATGCAATAGATTAGAGTTTTTAAATAATGTTGGGCTTGGATACATCACTCTAGAACGTAGTGCAGGGACTCTATCGGGCGGAGAAGCACAAAGAATAAGACTTGCTACTCAAATAGGAAGTAAATTAAGTGGAGTTTTATATGTTTTAGATGAACCAAGTATTGGACTTCATCAAAGAGATAATGAAAAATTAATTGCTTCAATGAAAGAAATGCGGGATTTAGGAAATACTTTAATTGTTGTAGAACATGATACTGATACGATGATGGAAGCCGATTTTTTAGTTGATATAGGACCTGGAGCTGGAACAGAAGGCGGAAGATTAATTGCTTGTGGAACACCAAAAGAAGTAATGGAAAATATTAACTCTTTAACGGGAAGATATTTGAGTGGAAAAGAAAGCATAGAAGTACCTAAAAAAAGAAGAAAAGGAAATGGCAAATTTTTGGAAATAAAAGGAGCTAAAGAACATAATTTAAAAAATATTTCAGTTAAATTTCCTTTAGGAGTTTTTACTTGTGTAACAGGAGTATCAGGAAGTGGAAAATCGACTTTAGTAAATGATATTTTATATAATGCTTTAACTAAAAAAGTTTATAAATCAAAGACGATAATTGGAGAATGTAAAGAAATTAAGGGTATGGATAATATTGATAAAGTAGTTCATATTACGCAAGACCCAATAGGGAGAACGCCAAGAAGTAATCCTGCTACTTATGTGGGAGTTTTCGATGATATTCGTGATGTTTTTGCTAATATGAAAGAATCAAAAATACGTGGTTATGGTAAGAATAGATTTTCTTTTAATGTTAAGGGTGGCAGATGTGAAGCTTGTTTTGGTGATGGTGTTAAAAAAATTGAAATGAATTTCTTACCAGATGTTTATGTTCCATGTGAAGTATGTCATGGAACAAGGTATAATAAAGAAACTTTGGATGTTAAATTTAAAGATAAAAGTATTTATGATGTTTTAAAAATGCGAGTGCAAGAAGCTTTAGAGTTTTTTGATAGTGTTCCAAAAGTAAAAAATAAATTACAAGTTATGCAAGATGTTGGGCTTTCTTACATAGAACTTGGACAAAGTGCTCCAACACTTTCGGGAGGAGAAGCAGGACGTGTAAAATTAGCGAAGGAACTGCAAAAGAAAGCAACAGGTAAAAGCGTATTCATTTTAGATGAACCTACGACTGGGTTACATTCTGATGATATAAAGAAATTATTGAGTATTTTACAAAGAATAGTTGATAATGGGGATACAGTGATTGTTATAGAACATAATTTAGATGTGATAAAGGTAGCTGATTATATCATTGATTTAGGTCCTGAAGGAGGAGACGCTGGTGGTACGATTGTTGCAAAAGGTACTCCTGAAGAAATTTGTAAAGTAAAAGAATCGTATACTGGAGAATTCTTAAAGAAGCTATTAAAATAAAAGTTGTTGAATAAAAGATAAATTATTCAACAATTTTTTTGTAAAAAAACTTGACTATAATAAAACAAATATATTGATATCAAATTAGAAAGCAGTGGGTTTATGGGAAATAAAAAAGTAATACAAATAAGTCTCGATTTATATTTGATTGCTTTCTAAAGACATTAAAACCACTTACAAGTCTTATAACAAAAAAACTTAAATATTAAAATTTTTAATAAGAATTTCTTTCCAATATATTGGAAAAATGGTAAACTAATTAATAGAAATAGGTGATTTAATGAACCCAGTTTTATTTAGTATTGGTAACTTTGAAATAAGATGGTATTCAGTTTTAATATTACTTGCTATTATAGTAGGAATTAAACTTGCTCAAAGAGAAGCACTAAAATTTAGTCTACCTAATGATTTTATTTTTAATTTAGCTTTTTGGACAATTATTTTTGCTCTTATAGGAGCTCGTGCTTACTATGTTATTTTTAATTTTTCCAGTTATCAAAACGATATATTATCAATTTTTAAAGTATGGGAAGGTGGACTTGCTATTCATGGAGGAATAATTGCTGGGTTTATCACCATCTATATCTATTGTAAAAGATATGGAGTTCGAATACTTAAGATGACTGATATTATCGTAGTATCTTTAATATTGGGACAAGCTATTGGTAGATGGGGTAATTTCTTTAATGGCGAAGCTCATGGTGTTGCAACTAACTTGGCTTCTTTAAAAGAAATATGGTTTTTACCTAACTTTGTTATTAATGGAATGAAAATAGATGGTATATATTATCAACCAACATTCTATTATGAATCGTTGTGGTGTTTATTAGGATTTATTGTTCTTTTAATTATTCGAAAATTCAAACATCTTAAAACTGGTCAACTAACTGGTGTTTATTTAATATGGTATAGTATAGGAAGATTTTTCATAGAAACTTATAGAACAGACTCCTTAATGTTTGACGGTTTTAAAGTAGCTCAAGTAGTTTCCGTTATTTTATGTTTAATTGGTTTAATTTTAATATTAAGTCAGTCAAAAAAGGGCCATTTTGAGGATTTATATAGTGAAACAGATGATAAAGGGTTAAGGTGGTAATTATGAAATATGACTTAATAATTGTTGGTATGGGACCTGCTGGAATAACAGCTGCTATTTATGCAAAAAGAAGTGGTTTAAATGTTTTAGTTTTAGAAAAAAGTATGCCAGGTGGGCTTTTAAACTATATGGATAATATTGATAATTATCCTGGAGAAGTAAATATTAGTGGTTCTGATTTGGCATTTAAAATGTTTGAGCATTTAAAAAGTTTAAAAGTTGATTATAAATTTAAAAATGTTGAAAGAATTATTTTAGAAGATAATTTGAAAAAAGTAATAATTTCTGATGATGAATATTATTTTACCAAAACAGTAATTATTGCAACAGGTAGAACACCAAAAAAACTTGGTTTAGCAAATGAAGAAGAATTATTTGGCAAAGGAATTAGTAGTTGTGCTATTTGTGATGGACCATTATATAAAGACCAAGTAGTTGCAGTAGTAGGTGGTGGCAATAGTGCTGTAAGTGAAGCAATTTACTTAAGTAATACTTGTGAAAAAGTGTATGTAATCCATCGAAGAGAATCATTAAGAGCAGATGATAAATTAGTTAAGTGTTTAGATAAAAAGAATAATATTGAAATTATTTATAATAGTAATATAACTGCCATAGATAAAGAAAATGGCAGAATAAAAAGTATTACCATCAATGATAAAGATAAAATAGATATAGCTTGTTTATTTACTTATATCGGTTTTGTTCCAATGACTTCATTTGTTAATACATTAAATATCTTAGATGATAATGGCTATATTTTAGTGGATAATAATTATGAAACTAAAGTAAAAGGAATATATGCTATTGGTGATATTATCAAAAAAGATATCTATCAAATTATTACATCTTGTGGAGAAGGTGCTATTGCTGCTATTAATGCTAGTAAATATATAGAAAGTGAATAAATCACTTTTTTGTTTGCTAAAAAGCACATTTTGTGATACTCTAATCTTGGTGAAGTTTTATGCAAAGTGCGCTAGCAATGGCTTATTTGGGTGATTCGGTATATGAACTATATATTAGAAAATACTTAATTGGTAAAGGAATCACAAAAGTTAACGATTTACAAAAAGAAAGTTTAAAATATGTTAGTGCAGTTAGTCAAAGAAAACATTTAGAACGACTTGTAAATAACAATATATTAACAGAAGAGGAACTGGATCTATATAAATGGGGTCGAAATGCTCATGGTGGTAAAGCTAAAAATGCTGATATAATAACATATCGCATGGCAACTGGCTTAGAAACACTATTGGGTGTTTTATATCAAGAAAGGAAAATTGATAGAGTTAGTGAGATAATAAATTTTATAGTAGGAGAATAAGATGAAAGTATTTGGAAGAAATGTTTTTAATGAGTATAAAAATAATTATAAAGATATAAAAAAAATATATTTAAAAAAAGGCTTTAGTGATAAAAATATTCTTGATTTTATTAAAGAGAAACATTTGAAATATGATTTTGTTGAAAATAAAGTATTAGATGGTATGGTTGATGGTAATCATCAAGGAATAGTTATGCAAATAGATGATTATGAATATTCTAGGTTAAATGATATCAAAAATGAAAGATTAATTGTTATTTTAGATCATTTGGAGGACCCACATAATTTTGGAGCGATTATAAGAACTTGCGAAGCAGCTGGTGTAAAAACAATTATCATTCCTAAAGACAGAAGTGTATCAGTTAATAGTACAGTTATGAAAACTAGCGTGGGAGCACTAAGTTATGTCAAAATTATAAGGGTAAATAACTTAGTTAATACAATTAATACTTTAAAAAATGATGGTTACTTTATCTATGCTGCTGATATGAACGGATTAAATTACAAAGATTCTTCTTTTGCTTCAAAAACAGTTTTAGTAATAGGAAATGAAGGGAAAGGTATTTCTAAATTAGTAAGAGATAACTCTGATGAAATAGTTAGTATTCCACTTTTGGGGAATATAAATAGCTTAAATGCATCAGTTGCTTGTGCAATACTAATTTATGGGATAATAAATAAGGATTAAAATGGAATACAGCGATACTCAATTGTTAGATTTAATTTGTGAAGCCAGTGAGGAAGCGAAGGATATAATTTATGAAAAATATAAATATATTATAGATATTTATATGAAAAAGTATTATAAAATTAGTAAAATGCTAAAAATGGATAAAAGCGATTTACATCAAGAAGCACTAGTCGGTTTTGCTGATGCAATAAAATGTTATCGAGATGAAAAAGAAGCGGGACTAGGAACTTTCATTTCCCTTTGTGTTGAGCGAAGAATGCAAACTGCTTTATTAAAAGCTAATCGAATAAAAAGTCAAGTGTTTAATGATGCCATATCTTTAGATTATATTTATAGTAATACAACCACTTTAAAAGATATTTTAAGCGATAATAACGCTAATAATCCTTTAGAAAAAATGACGAAAAATGAATCGTTTCAAGAATTATTAAAGGAAATAAGAAAAGCCTTAAGTGATAAAGAATATGAGGTGTTTCATTTGAAAATTAGTGGCTTAAGTAATAAAGAAATTGCTCTTTTAATAAATAAAAATCATAAACAAGTTGATAATACAATGACTAGATTAAAAAATAAAATAAAGAAAATACTAGAGCAAAGAGAATACTAGAATAAAAAACTAGTATTTTTAATTTGAAATTGGTAATTTTTACTTGCTTTTGAATATATTTAGTGGTATATTCTACTTAAGCACAAAAAGTGTTTTTATTTTGAATTAATTTTGAGGTGAAGAAATGACTAAAAAAGAAAAAAAAGAACCTAAAGAAAAGGCTTTAGAAACAGAAGAAACAATACTAGAAGAAAAAAAAGAAAAAGTTTCTAAAAATGCTAAAAGAAAAAAGAATACAGAAAAAAAAGAAGGATATTTTAAATTATTAAGAGGCCAATTAAAAATGGTTAAATGGCCAAGTGGGAAAGAAATGTTTAAGTATACATTTTCAACAATTGTGTTTATCCTATTATTTGTTTTATTCTTTCAATTAATAGATGTAATAAGTTCATTTGTAAAGGGGTTGTTTTAAATGGAAGAAAAAGAATGGTATGTTGTTAATACATATAGTGGACATGAAAGTAAGGTAAAAGAAAAATTAGAAGCAAAAGCAGAATCTATGGGAATGCAAGATTGTATTTTTAGAGTAATTATTCCAGAAACTAAAGAAGTTGAGGTTAAAGATGGAGTAAAAACAGAAAAGACAAAGAAGATGTTTCCAGGTTATGTTTTAGTAGAAATGATTATGACTGATGAAGCATGGTACATTGTTCGTAATACTCCTGGAGTTACAGGATTTATTGGTTCAAGTGGTCATAAAGCGAAACCAACACCACTACTTCCTCAAGAAATAGATAGAATACTTGCTAATATGGGAATGAGTAGAACGAATATCGAAGCTGAATTAGCTCTTGGCGATAAGGTAAGTATTTGTGATGGACCATTTAAGGGAATGATTGGTACAGTAGATAATATTGATACTGAAAATAATAGATTAAATGTTTTAATTGATTTGTTTGGTCAAGAAACTCCTGTTGAAGTAGAATTATTCCAAGTTAAGAAAGCTTAATTAAAATTGATACAATGAGAGTTGTATCTTTTTTGACTTTTAAACTGAATAGGATTATAATAGCAAAACAATTGAGGGCGGATTATATTATGAAAAAAGTATATTATAAAGATTTAAGTGATTTTGAAAGTGCTATTAAACCTTATAAAACTATAGATTGCAACGAAGGAACTATATATTTTACTGAAAATTATGTTTATAAAACTTTAAATGGAATTCATTGTTCCTGTTCCCCTAGATTGCTGAGACCACTAAGTAGCCTTAATCCATCTTTCTTAACAATACCTAAATTATTAGTTTGTTTTTTATATGACTATGATAAATATAATATTTGTGTAGGATTTGCTATGGAAAATGGTGGTGAAGATTTATGGTCTTTGTTATTAAATGATGCTTTAAATTTTGGTGAGAAAAAAGACATTGCTTATCAAATGAAAGAAATATGCGTTTATTTAAGAAAAAAGAAATATGTTCATAGTGATATAAAACTCGAAAACTTTCTTTATAAAGATGGCGTTTTAAGACTTACAGACATAAATAATATGATAAAAAATCCTAACATAATGTATTTTGACAAATTAAGAATGCCACAACTTTATGAAATATGGTGTTCGAAATGTAGAGATGCTTTTTATACTGATTACTTGGCTACAAATTATTGTATGTATATTCTTTTAAATTTTGATTTAGAAGGGGTGGCAAAAATAATAAGAAAGTATGATAAAGGTTTTCATTATAATTATGATAAAATTCTAGATAGCGAAAATAGAGTATTTGATGATGATATATATGAAAAAATGAAATGTACTATGGAACATATAGAGGAAAGAAAATTAACGAAAGAATTTTTAGTTGATTATTTAATATGATTAATATTTTCTAATATTTTTAATATGATATAGAGAGTTGTTAAACTCTTTTTTACTTGAATTTATACTAATTATATGGTAGCATTGTAAATGCAATTATATATTTATTTATATAATTAGCTTAAGTGGAAGGAAAGAAGCGGACTGTTCCAAAAACCACTTTCGCGAAAAAATATTTTAGGAGGTGTTTTTCGTGGCAAAAGAAGTCGTAAAGAAAATCAAGTTACAAATTCCTGCTGGTAAAGCTACACCTGCACCACCCGTTGGTACAGTACTAGGTCCTGCTGGAATTAATTTACAAGAATTCTGTACAAAGTTTAATGATGAAACGAAGGACAAAGGTGGAGACATCATTCCAGTAGAAATTTCATTATACGAAGATAGAAGTTTTGATTTTGTTTTAAAAACTGCCCCTGCTGCATTCTTAATTAAGAAAGCTGCTAAGGTACAAAAAGGTAGTACTAAAGGTGCTAATGAAATTGTTGCAACAATTACAGAAGCAGATATACGTAATATTGCTGAAACTAAATTACCTGATTTAAATGCTTATGATGTTGAGTCAGCTATGAAGCAAATTGAAGGTACTGCTAGAAACATGGGCATTGCTGTTAAAGGCGTAAATGACCAAGAACTAGAAGAACAAGCTAAAGAAGCAAAACAAGAAGAAATCGAAGCTCAAAAACGTGATGCAGAACTTGCGAAGATGGAAGAAGAAGCTAAAGAAACTGCTTCAGCTGAAGTCGAAGTTATTACTGAAAAAGAAGAACAAACTGAAGAATAAAATTAATATAATTAAAATAATTTCCGCTAATAAACCACAGTTAGGAGGTATACTATGAAAAAATTAAGTAAAAAGTATGTGGAAGCTTCTAAAAAAGTAGAAAAGAATAAACTTTATACTAAAGAAGAAGCAATCAAGTTAGTTAAAGATACTGCTACAACTAAGTTTGATAGTACTGTAGAAGTTGCTTTTAAACTAAATTTAGATACTAAAAAAGCTGACCAACAACTAAGAGGTTCATTAGTTTTACCTAATGGTACAGGTAAAACAAAAAGAGTTTTAGTTATTGCTAAAGGTGAAGCTTTAGAGAAAGCTAAAAAAGCTGGTGCTGACTATGCTGGTGAAGTTGATATGATTGACAAAATCCAAAAAGAAAATTGGTTTGATTATGATGTAATCGTTGCAACTCCAGATATGATGGCTCAATTAGGTAAAATTGGTCGTGTTTTAGGACCTAGAGGTTTAATGCCAAATCCTAAAACTGGTACTGTTACACAATCACCAGAAAAAGCAGTTGAAGATATAAAAAAAGGTATGGTTGAATATAAGACTGATACTTTTGGTAATATCCATAACATAATTGGTAAAGTATCTTTTGATGAAAAAGCTTTATTAGAAAACTTAGAATATATCTATAGTTCAATATTAAAAGCTAAACCAAGTACTGTAAAAGGAACATATATACAAAATATTTCAATTTGTACAACTATGGGTCCTGGTATTAAAATAGATAAAAATTCTTTTGACAATTAGAGTTTTATCGAATATAATAGAATTGTTATAAAAAGCGAACTCCAAAGACAGTAGGTGTTAAGTAAATCCTACCGAGGAAAATCTTAAAAATATAATTTAAGTTTTTCCTATGGAGGAAAAGCTTTTTGTTTATCCTAAAAAGGAGGGAAATAATGGCAAGTACTAAGATTCTTAATGAAAAGAAAAAAGTAGTTAATGAAATCCAAGATTTAGTAAAAAATAGTGAATCAGTTATTATTTTTACATATCAAGGATTAACTGTTGCGGATTTAGGAACATTAAGAAGAAAACTAAGAGATGTTGATGCTACTATCAAAGTTTTTAAAAATACTCTTGTTAAAAGAGCATTAGATGATTTAAAAATTGATTTATCAGAATTCTTAGAAGGACCAAATGCAATATTATTTGGTAAGAACTTATTAGAACCAATTAAAGTTTTATCAGAATTTGCTAAAGCAAATGATAAAATGGATATAAGAGTTGGTATAATAAGTGGAAAACCTGCAGATTTAGACACAATTAAAGAATATGCAAGTATTCCATCAAGAGAAGGCCTACTTACAATGTTGGCTGGAGGTATGATCCAATATGTTAGAGACTTATCTATTGGACTTAACCTATATGCTGAAAGTTTAGAAAAGTAATTTTGAATTAGAAAGGAAATGATATTATGGCAAAATTTACTAAAGAAGAATTTATTAATGGTTTAAAAGAAATGACTATTCTTGAAGTTAAAGAATTAGTTGATGCAATGAAAGAAGAATTTGGAGTTGATCCAAGTGCTGTTGCTGTAGCTGCTGCTCCTTCTGCTTCTGAAGCTGCAGATGACTCTAGTACTGCTAAAACAGTAGTGTTAAAAGATGCTGGAGCTACAAAGATTGCTGTTATTAAAATTCTTAAAGAAGTAACTGGCTTAGGATTAGTTGAAGCTAAAGCATTAGCTGATAATGGTGGAAATGTTAAAGAAAACGTTGCCGCTGACGAAGCAAATGCAATTAAGGCTCAATTAGAAGAAGCTGGAGCTACTATAGAATTAGTATAATTAAGATAGCGAGTGCTATCTTTTTTAGTGTATGATAATCGTAAAAAGTGCTTGACAAAGTAATAAAAATATTATAAGATAAACAACATTTAGGGGGGATTGGCATGGTTAATTATCGTAAAGATAGAGATAGAATAAACGTAAATGCCTTAGGAAGTTTGTATTTAGATAAAAAGTTGCAAGGAATCTATACACCATTAATTTATATTGGTGGACAAATGGAGCATCGCTTACATACATTTGAAAATCGTACTGGTAAGACTTTTGATATTGGTCATAAACTTTTTGATGGATCTTTTATGTATGAATACCCGACTAATGATACTAAGTCAAATATAAACACTTTAAACTTTGCTGATAGTTTAGTTAAATGTATAGAAAAATCAGGATTAGAGAAAGTTGATATTATTACAGAAAGTTATGGTGGTTTAATAGCAGCGGCTGCTAGTAAATCTGCTTTGATTGAAAAAGTAGTAACAATTCATCTACCTATTTCAGGAACTCCACTTGCTTCTAATGATGTCATTTTAGATAATTTAGACATATTAGAAAAAAGACAAAGATGGATTGCTAAATTGGTGACTAGAGTAGTCAATGACTATTATGGATTTCAAAAAGATAATTCCTTAGGAATTAATAATCCTGATATTTTAAGAAATATCGATTTTTCTAAATTAACTGTAGTTGGAAGTGCTTTAGATAGAGAAAACGATAAAAATAAATTAGCTTGTGCTTTATATGACATAATCTATGCTATAACAGGTGAAAAAAGTGATGGAGTAGTTATATATAATGAAGAAACACTAAGAAAATATGGTATTAATTATTTTACTGAAATAGTTCCAAAAAATCATTTTGCTGCTGGTTCCGAAAGAAACCTTATGAGATATGCTCATAAATATTTTGATGGCTATGAATTTGAAGAATTTGAAGAATTAGATCCAAATAGTTATATAGATGGTTCTCCAACTATGCCATTGATGGGTAATAAATTTGATTCGAATAATTCTAAAGATAATGTAGAATCCTTATGCTCTAATGATAAAATAGCTAAGTCTGAAGTTCCATGTTTGACGGATGATATATATTATTATGATGACGAAGACATTGCTGGTTTAGAGGATGATTTAGATATTATGAGTATTGATGAATTAGATGATATATTTGGTGATCCTTCAGCTAGCAAACATTCATTAAATCCAGAAAGTAAAGAAAATCGTTTTTCAAAAGCACTTAGATTTCTTAAAGAAGATTCAAAGAAATAAAATTAAAAACTAATAGGATAGTTAATCTATTCTTTTTCTATTTCTAAAGGAAAAACTATGATATAATATTTTTGTTGTTTTGGGGTGGTTAAGATGACCAAATTAGATAATAGAGGTTGGGGATTAAGTTCAATGATTGTTTATACGACGATTATTTTAATAGCACTTTTAGTTGCTACTTTTTATGTTATTGCTCTACATTCTGAATTAGAAAAAAATTTATATGGTAATAGTAACTATCCAAAGTTTCAAGATAGTGAAGAAAAATTAAAAAATAATGCTATTAAATATATAAAAGCTAGAACTTATGAAGACGGAAATTATGTTGTTACTTATGAAATGTTAAAAAGTGCTAGTTATGTGGAAAAAATTACTGATAGTAAAACAGATAATGAATGTGATGGATACGTAAAAGTAGAAGTTACTAATTCTTTATATAATGCTAAAAGTTATTTAAAATGTGATAATTATATTACAGAAGGGTATTAATTATGAATAATTTAAAAAAAATGAAAGTTATTTCAATCATTTGGGGAATGTTTTTAGTTACTTTGTTTATAATTGTAACTATTTTTGCATTTAAATTTAAAAGTAATTCGAAGAAATATTTAGAATTAGGAGAATATTTTTCTTCTAAAGCTAGGGAATATGTAGAAGATAATAATCTTTATCCTTCTAAAGATGAAACGATAAAAGTTAGTAAGAGTGATTTAGTGGATAATGATTATATTGAAGAATTAGTAGTAGATAATGATAGTTGTGAAGGTTTTGTAATTGTGAGTTTTAAAGAAAGCTATGAGTATAAAGTTTACTTAAAGTGTGGTAAATATAAAAGTGCTAAATATGAGAAAATGGAGAAGTAATTATGTTAAATGTTGATAAAGATTTTTTAAAGTTTTTAATTTATACGCAAATAAAAAGAAGAAAGTTAATTTTAGAGTTTGAGATAAATTATGAAAAAGATTTCTTAGCAAAAAATCAAGAAGCAGATTCTAAAAGAATTAGAGAAAGAGAGAGCTTATTAAAAGAATATGATATTGAATTAAATAGAATAGCAAAAGTTTTTTATGAAGTATCTAAACAAAATATATCAAAGATTAATGAAGTTATTTTAAAAGAATGGAATAAAGTTTTAGAATACTTAATAGTAAATCCGAGTATTTGTGACATAAATATTTATACTTTGGTAAACAATTGTGGCAATTGTAACGATGAAGAATTTAATTCATTATACAAAATTTATTATAATGAAACATTAGGAGAAGGAAAAAGAAATATTCATCATCCTTTTAATTTTTATAATAATATTATTTGTTTTATACGAAATAAAGAATTTGATTTTATACCAATTTTAAAAGATATTGTAAATTATAAATTATATAATCCTAATGTTGCTATAGGAGCGTCAAATGAACCTTTTTGGACTTATGGCAATCGCATAAAAAAATATATTGACATAGTGATATAATTATTCTTTAAAT
>CAOJBM010000001.1 GCA_948329525.1 uncultured Mycoplasmatota bacterium | reverse complement strand
TTTAAAAGAATTACTAAGATAATCATAAATAAAAAGGATGCTATTTTGCATCCTTCAGACTGTTGACAAATAAAGGTCAATGGTCTTTTTCTTTGAAAGAAAATATAGTATAATAAATACAGCGAGAAAAAATGCCTTATTTTAACCAAAAGTCATTGTCAATCTCGCTTTTTAAATGCAAAAATGATAAAATAAAGATGGTTAAAATAAGGAGGGATACAAATGGCAATGACCAAGAAAAAATATAAAAATGATTGTATGATATTAAATACATTAGAAGAATTAGTACCAAAAGAACACTTAGTAAGAAAACTAGATAACTGTATGGACTTCACATTTATAGAAGAAAAAGTGAGTGATTTATATAGTAAGTGTGGAAGACCAAGCGTTCCACCTGTGGTACTTTTTAAATTGCTGTTTATAAATAAAATATTTGGAATCAATTCCATGAGAAGAACATGTGAAGAGTGCAAAGTAAATATAGCATATCGTTGGTATTTAGGATTATCTATGTATGATGAAATCCCAAACTATTCAACATGGAGTCAAAACTATATAAGAAGATATAAAGATAGCGATATATTTAATGAAATTTTTGAGTGTATTTTATCCCAAGCAATGGAATATGGATTTATAGATATGGAAACAGTGTTTGGGGATAGCACCCATCAAAAAGCAAATGCCAATAAAAATAAGTATACAGATGTAGAAGTAGAAATAGTAAAGAAAGAATACGAAGAAGAACTACTAAAAGAAATCAATGAAGATAGAAAAAGACATGGGAAGAAACCCATTGAAAATATAGAAAAAAGAGAAATCATGTTTTCAGAAGAAACGGGAGAAATAATAGAAAATGTGGAAACAAAACATATAAAGGAAAGTAAGACAGACCCAGAAAGTGGATGTTTTCATAAAGGAGAAAAAGAAAAATGTTTTGCATATTCTCACCATACATTTTGTGATAAAAATGGATTTGTCATAGCAAAAGTAACTATACCAGGAAACATCCATGATAGTGTATCGTTCTTTCCGGTGTATAAAGTATTAAATGAAAAATTTAAAGAAAAAATAAAGAATCTATGTTTAGATGCAGCATATGCAACACCAGCGATATGCAGAGAAATTATAATGAATGGTCATATACCAATAATGCCATATAAAAGACCAATGACCAAAAAAGGATTTTTTAAAAAATATGAATATGTATATGATGAATATTACGATTGCTATATTTGTCCAAATAATGAAATACTAAGTTATGCAACAACTGATAAAAACGGATATAAAATATACAAATCCAATCCAGAGAAATGTCAAAATTGTCCATTAAGAGAACAATGTACGAAAAGTAAAAATAATCAAAAAGTAGTAACACGACATGTATGGGAAGAATACAAAGAAGAGATGAATGCGAATCGTTATACCCCATTATGGAAAGAAAACTATCCCCTACGAAAAGAGACAATCGAAAGAACCTTTGGAGATTGTAAAGAACAACATGGACTTCGATTTACAAGAGTAAGAGGACTCAAAAAAAACGAGCAAAATGCTACGTTAATCTTTGCATGTCATAATTTAAAGAAAATGGCAAATTGGAGATGGAAAAGACATCAAAATCAAGCCATTTTAGCTTATATTTTAAAAAATATTATCCATTTTTTACAAATAGCAAACAAAAAGCGATACATTCTTTATGAACATATCACTTTGTCAACAATCTGAAGGATGCTATTTTGCATCCTTATCATTATCCATAAGATTTTCGTAACCATCAAAAAATTTTCTAATATCAAAATTATATTTTTGAGCCAAAAAGAATAGGGTATCTAGTGAAATTCCTGTATCTACATTTGGACTTTCAATATGAGATATAAAACTTCTACTCATATCTGTATCTTCTGCCATTTTTTCTTGTGACTTACCAATTATATCTTTTCTTATGGATTTCATGTTTTTCCCTATAAGGGTAAAAAGTTCATAAGTATTTTTCACAACAATACCTCCTATATATAATTTTATAGGAAATACGAATTTTATACTGCTCCTCTGTGAGGAGCAAAATTGTTGTTGATATTATTAATTTTATGTTATAATTAAATTGGCACAAAAAAAGAATACTTTTTAATTGTATTCTTTATCGCCTGGGAATGCGATGATTTTCAATATTTTCTCTTTTCTCAAATAATTGAAAAAGTTCAACATTAAGTACAGTTGCGATGTGATCAATATAGTCGATTCTAGTATTTCTTTTAGCATTTTCTAAATTAGATACATAAGTAGGAGTAGTTCCAAGCTTATCTGCAAAATCTTCTTGGGACCAACCTTTTTGTAATCTATAATAAATGATATTATTTGCTAGAATACTACGAGCATCAGATTTCAATTTAATTGTCATCACATCCTTCCTTTACTTACTACTATTGTAATAAGTTTATGAAAAACTAACCATACTTACTATGTAGTAAGTTATATAAATTATAATGGAATAAAAAAGGGAAAAATGTTGAGTTTTGTGCTAAAACAAAAAGGTAGATATTTTAAAAGATAAGGAGCTAGATATGAACAAAAAAAATACAAATGAATATGTAAAAAAAATATCTGAAGTTTTAGATGACAAAATTAAAACTATTACCTCAATTCAATATTATTATGATTTAGAAAAACTTACATCATCTTTAAATGATTTATCAGATGCGGATGCAGAAAATGTTTTAGAACAAATAATTAATGATAAATTAGAAGAAATTAAGAAAAGTGGTAAAGCAGAAAAATTTAGAGAAAATAATAGATTAGTAGATGATGTAACTGAATTTTTCTATGACAATAATGAAGAAGATGGTGCTATTGTTGAAGAAGGAAGTTGCGTAGCATCAGATCTAATTTTAAAAACAATAGGAATAAATGGCAGAAAAATTGAAATTCCAGTAAATATTTCATATATAAAGGAATATTGTATAAGTAATATTATTGAGGAAAAAAATATAAGAAAAACATTATTGTGGATAGTTTTAGAACTATCAGTTGTAAGTTATTTTTTAAATAATTAAAATAACTTCTATAAGTAGTAGTAATTAGCAGTACCTAAATCTACCTTTTTAAGACACTTCTAATTCTATGGGAGTGTTTTGTATTGTAATTAAGTTAAATATATAAATAAGGTCGTGATATTATGTTACAAGTTAGTAGAGCAAATAATTTGAAAATTCCTAAAACATTAGAAAATGTAAGCGGTAATTTAAATAGTCTAGAAGATAAAGTTGCAGTAAAACAAGCTCTTGCAACTGCAAATGATAAAAGATTTAATAAAAAGAAAGTTATAGAGTCAATTGAAAAAGATAAAGAATTAGAACAAATTAATAAAATACCAACAAATGCAAATGATTTGATGGTTATAACAGTTGTAAAAAAACTAGGTGCTTATATTATTGCAATTACTGAAAAATCTCCTTCTAAATTTAGAGGTGTATTTGTTAATCGTATGCAAAATTTAAGTTTAGAAACATTAGAAATACTATTGAATGCTAATTTTATTAGAATTGATAGTGAAGAACATAAAAAAGAAAGAGAAGAATATCAGAAAGATGCAATAATAAAACTTAAAATGTTGGGCTATATTTCTATGATAGCTGAAAATTCTAACTGCATATTAATGCGACAATATAAACAAATATCATTGCAAATAGGAGAAGCAATAAATCTTATTGCAGCTTGGAAAAAAAGTGATGATGAAAGATGGAGAAAAAGAAATTAAATTATGGATTTTAAACTGAAAGGTTTTTAATTAAGTGGAGGGTTTATTTAACCATTTTACTCGTAGCTGTCGGCTTCTGATGGCGATGGGGATGTTCGCGGCGTAAATAAAGATGGTTCTAGGTATAACAAATATAGATATAAACGCAATGGCGCCGTCCGCCCAGATTTGCTTTTGAAGAGATTTAATTTTAAGTCTAGAAAACAGGTCAGAGAAATATATTTTATGTAAAATATATCAGAACTTTAAAGCAAAGGAATCTTCCACTTTTCTAACCGCTATAAAAAGTGCGGTGGATAAATTATAAGCACTCACACAAACAACGATAATTATTTATCTTTGCAAGTTATATGGGGTGCTTTTTATTATTTTTTGGAGGCAATTATGAAATTAGAGGATATATTTACATTTAAAAATATTTATGAGGCACATAAAAAATGTAGAAAATCAAAGCAACATAAAGGTGAGGTAATAAGATTTGAAGTTAATTTGTCTGAAAATATATATAAGCTAATAAATGAGATAATAACGAAAAAATACAAAGTTGGTAAATATAAGCAATTCATTATTTATGAACCTAAGAAGAGATTAATAGAAGCTTTGCCATATAAGGATAGGGTATTACTTATGTGTTTTTGTGAACATTCATTAATACCAAGAATTGATAAAAGATTAATATACGATAATGTTGCATGTAGAAAAGGTAAGGGGACATTATTTGGTATGAATAGATTAGATGAATTTTTAAAAAAAGAATTTTTTAAAGAGAATAACAATAGAGTATATTATTTGAAATGTGATATAAGAAAGTATTTTCCAAGTGTAAATCACAATATTTTATTAGAAAAATTACGAAAATTAGGTTTTAGTGAAGATGAAATGTGGTTTTTAGAAAAAATAATAAAGGAGCAACCTAATAATATTGATAGGGGATTACCATTAGGTAATCAATCAAGTCAATGGTTTGCATTGTTCTTTTTGGATAGAATTGATAGGTTAGTAAAAGAAGAATTAAGAATTAAATGCTATGTTAGATATATGGATGATTTTATATTGATACATCGCGATAAAAAATATCTGCAACATTGTTTAAAAAGAATAAATGAAGTTTGCAATAATGAACTAGATCTTGAATTGAATCAAAAAACACAAATAGGAATAGCATCTAATGGAATAGATTTTTTAGGTTTTAGGCATACTTTATCAAATAGTGGTAAAGTTATAAGAAAGTTAAGATTATCTTCTAAAAAGAGGTTAAGAAGGCATTTAAAAACATTATCAAAACTCCAATCAAAAGGGATTATTGATAAAGAATATGTAGATATTAGAAAAAATGCTTTTTATGCTCATATTTTATATTCTGATGAAAAATTTTTTCAAAAAATGTGCTTAATTGATAAATAATGTTAATTTTACAAAAATAAATTTGTAAAATTAACAAAAAAAGTGAAGAAATGCAGGGAAAATATGATAAAATAATAATGGTGGTTTAAATGAATTTCGATAAGGAATTAACTTTACTTTCTGAACAAGAAGTTTGGGGAGTTAATGGTGGCAGACAATTAGATGTTTTAGAAAAATATGGGACTAGGTCTGCTATTACTGATTTAGTAATATTAACAGGTGGATATTGTGAGGATAGTTGTTCTTACATGGCACCAGATGATAATAGTTTAAAGGGAAGAACAGGATGGGTTTATACTAGATCTTCTGATGGCGATGGGGATGTTCGCGGCGTAAGTAACGATGGTTCTAGGTTTATCATTTATAGATATAGACGCTCTGGCGCCGTCCGCCCAGCTTTGCTATCATCTTTCATTTTCTCTCAAATCTCCCCGAACAGAGTGAGGGGATACAATGGAACAGAAGAAGTTGAATATGGTGAATACCCTCAATATGCACCTGATTCAGATGTTCAAAGAAGATTGGAAAATGAATACAAAAATGGAAATTTACGACAAACAGGTAGAAATTATACTTTTGATAAAACAGAGTATGATGATTATGATCAATATTTTCAACCAGTAACATATGAGGAATATGATTATAATGGAAAAAGATACATTCGCATTAGAGCTAATTCTGATTATGGAAGCAATAGTTTTAAATTATCAAATGGAGAATCATATAGGAATGGAGATTATGTTTGGGTAGAAGTATCACCTGTCAAATGGTTGATAGATGATAAAACTCAAACTCTAGTATCAAAAAGAGGACTATTAGCAGGAATAAGATTTCATACAAAAGATAGAAGTTATAATGGAGATTTTTCAACAACTGATATGAAAGAATATCTTGATAAACATATGCTCAGGGATTTAACTCAAACTGCAACTTTCACTCGTGTTGAAGATATGACACCAGAAGAAAAGAAAGAATATGAAGAAGAACAAAAAAGAGCTGAGAAAAGAAGAAATCCTTATGGACTAAATTTTGGACAAGTAAGTGAAGAAGAAATCATTAAAGGGGCAATAGAAAGCGGTGTAGCAGTATTTTTGCATGGTCAATCTAGTGAAGGTAAGAGTGCAAGGGTAAAACAAATAGATCCAACTTGTGAAATAATTTATCTTCGTAATGCAACACCAGAAAGTTTGAATGGTAAAAGTGTTTACAATCAAGCAACAGGAGAAATGATGGATGTTCCTCCAACTTGGCTAAAAAAATTACAAGAAAAATGCGAAAAAGAACCAGATAGATACCATATTGTATTTTTAGATGAAATAACAAATGCTCTTCCTAGTATTCAAGGTATTGCATTTAATATAGTCTTAGATAGAGAAGTTAATGGTATTTGGAAATTACCAGATAATGCTAGAATTGTTGCAGCAGGAAATGATATGAAAGATTCACTAGCTGCAAATCAATTAGCAGAGCCATTATTTAATAGATTTGCTCATGTATATATAAAAACAACAACTGAAAGTTGGTTAAAATGGGCAAGTGAAAATAATATACATCCTGCTATCTATTCTTATATTGCTTATAAGAAAGGCGAAACATTAAGAAGTAAGTATGATGGTGAAAAACCTAATGCAGATCCAAGAAAGTGGGAAATGGCTTCTAAAATGCTATATGCAACAGGTAGTCCAGAAATGTTAAGAGCATTAGTTGGGGAAGATATAACAAGAGAATTCGTACAATTCTGTAATCAACAAGTTATAACATTAGATGATGTTATTAATGGAACTTATACTGATAAAGACATACAAGCATTAAATACTGCAGAAAGATATGCTACAACTATGGGATTATCACAAGTAGATGAAGATAATCTTGAAAAAGTAAGAGGTTTTGTAACAGGTTTAGGTGCAGAATTTGGAGCAATATTTGATGCTTTATGGACACATGGCGATGAGGAAAGATTAGAAAGAATTGCAGAAGCAAAGCTTGCTGATATGCCAAGAGGAGGTATAAAAAGATAATGGAAAAAAGACAAGAATTATTAATGTCATATATAAGAGCGAATGTTGCACCCATATTAGTTGATTTTATCTCTGGAAAAGATGTCAAAGGTGCAGTTGTAATACCTGCTAATATTGATAATAAAGAATTAAATGGTCATTATGATGGAATAGATTTTATGCCACCTAAATGGCTTAGTGAAATAACTCAAACTAATGAAAGCAAATTTTTGATAATAGATAAGATTGATACTATTTCAAAAGAAGAACAACTAAAGTTTTGCGAATTATTAGAACATAGAAAAATATCTACTTTTGAATTACCAAAAAGTTGTGTTATTATTGTAACTGCTAACGAAATTAATAAGGATAAAATAAACGAAGAAATATACTCATTAGTTGCACAAATATGAGGTATAAATTATGAAATACGATATAGAAGCTTTAAAGAGAAAAATGCTTGTTAAATATCCTTTTTTTGGTAGTGTGGTAGCAAGTATTGATTATAAAGAAAATATGGGAATACCAACTGCAGGTACTGATGGAAAAACAATATATTATAATCCTAAATATTTGGAAGGATTAGGTCGTGATGAACAAACATTTATATTTGCTCATGAAGTATGTCATATTGCATTTAATCATATATTAAGGAGCGAAGGTAAAGATCCAGAATTATGGAATATCGCGACTGATGGAGTAATTAATCAATTTTTAAAAAAAGATGGTTTGAAATTAGCTCCTGGTGGTGTTGATATGGCAGAAGCTATTAATTATGATGCTGAACAATTATATGAAAAACTATTACAAGAAAAACAACAAAAACAGCAACAGCAAAAACAAAATGGACAAGGTAATAGTCAAAATCAAGACCAAAATCAAAATCAAAATCAAAGTCAAAGTCAAAGTCAAAGTGATTCTAGCAGCGGAGAATCTAGTCAAGAACAGACTCAAAAAGGAGATTCTGAGCATCAAAGTCAATCTGGAAGTCAGGAGCAAGGAAATAGTCAAAATGAACAACAAAGTTCTAGCGAAAGTCAAGGCGGTAGCGATGAACAGCAAAGTGATTCTAAAAATCAAAGTAGTTCTGGAAGTAATAGTTCTCAAAATCAAGATCAAAATGCGCAACAGAATCAACAAAGCAGTGGAGGAAGTTCAGATTCTGAGCAACAAGAAGAACAAGATTCTTCAAAAAGAGATGTTGGACATGATACTCACAGTTTATGGGAAGAGGCAGTAAAAAAACATAAAGAAGAGCAAAGTAAATCCTCTGATAAAAAAGAAAGTTTATTAGATAAAATACTAAATAAACAAAAAGATAAACAAGAAAAAACTAAAAGTGAACTTGAAAAGAAACAAGAAGAATTAGAAGAGATGGGAGAGAAAGATGCTTTTAAGAAAAATCGTGAAGATAAGAAAAAACAACTTGAAGAATTAAAGCAAGCAATAGCAAAACAAGCATCTACAGCAGGAACATCAACTAATAGAGATATTAGAACAATTGAAGATATAGGAACTGCAAAACCACTCATTGATTGGAGATATGTTTTAAGAGAAGCAATTAAATATGATGTTGATTGGTCATATAAAAATGCCTCTATAGAAGATGGGATTGTTGTAGCTAATTTGGAAGAACAACCTATGCCAGAAACAGAAATAGTATTAGATACAAGTGGTTCAATCAATGAAGTTTTATTAAAGAACTTTTTGAGAGAATGTAAAAATATATTACAACATTCCAGATTAAAAGTAGGATGTTTTGATACAGAGTTCTATGGCTTTCATGAGATAAGAACTGAAGAAGATATTGAAAACATGACATTTGAAGGTGGTGGCGGAACTGACTTTGATGTTGCGGTCAATGCTTTTTCCAGAAGAGTTGAAAATAAAATAATTTTTACTGATGGAGAAGCTTCTATGCCTGATATGTCAATTGATGCAATTTGGATTGTATTTGGTGGTGAAAAAATTAATCCTAAGGGTGGAAAGGTAATTAATATTACTGAGGAACAACTGGATAGATTATATTCTTATGAAATTGTAAATGAGACTAAAGGTAGATCAAGATAATGAAACTGTGAAATTGCAAAAAATTAAAAATAGATAATTTAAGGTAAAATATCTATTTTTTTTTACAAATTACTATTCAAATATAAATATCTAATGTTGACAGTTATTTATATTTGTGATAATATAATGTCAATTTCAAAGGGGTGTTCTTATGTATGATTTAAGAAATAATCTTTCATTGTTATACGATTTTTATATTGTTGCTAAAAGTAAAAGTTTTTCAAGAGCTGCAGAAAATTATAATGTATCACAACCATCACTTAGTAGAAATGTAAAACTTTTGGAAGATACTATGAAAATGAAGTTAGTTAATAGAAACAATAAAGGAATTGAATTAACTAATGATGGAGAAGAACTCTATAAACAATTAGATACAATGTTTAGTGTGTTTAATGATTATAATAAAAATAATTTAAATGATTCTGATGAATTAGTAGGTAAATTAACTATTGGAACAACAAGAAATATTGCAGATAATAGATTATCTGAATATCTTTCAATTTTTAATAGACAATATCCTAATGTTAAGATAAAAATTGTAACTGATAGTGCTAGTAATTTAAATAATTATTTATTAAATCATAAAATTGATGTATTAATTGACTATGTTCCAAATATGAATTTTACTGAAAAAGACAATATGGAAATTAAACAAATAGGTAATTTTGATACTTGTTTTGCTTGTTCTAAAGAGTTTTATAATAAATATGGAGCAAAGATTAAAAGTTTAAATGATTTAGCAAAATATAAATTAGTTATATCTGGAGCTTCAAGAAGAAGGCAAATGCTAGATGAAATATTAACACCATTAAATATAAATTTAGATCCTAATATAGAAATGCCAGATAGTAAATTAATGGCAGACTTTGTAAAAGAGAATGAATATATAGGATATTTTGTTAAAGAAGAAGTAGAAACTTTTGATTTAGTACCTTTAATATTAGATATAGAAATGCCAAAAAATTATATTGGAATGATTTATAGTAAAAATACTATTAACCTTATTACTAAAAAATTTATAGAATTAGTTTTGAAAAATAAATAAAACTAATTCTTTTTTTCTTTAAAAGAAGGTATAATATTTATTGTTGGAGGTATCTTTATGATTTGTATAAGAAAAATAACAGATGAAGATTTTGGACTTGAAAGCATACCTTTTGTCAATCCAAGATGTAGATTAGGTGCTAGAGGAATTGTATTTAATAATGAGAATAAAATAGCTATCTTACATAAGAATTTAAAAAACGAATATAAACTTATTGGTGGTGGAATTGATGAAGATGAAGATCCTACAATAGCATTTAAAAGAGAATGTTTAGAAGAGGCAGGTTGTAAGGTAGAAATAGATGATTGTTTGGGAACAGTAGAAGAATTAAAAACATTAGATGATTTTAAACAAACTTCTTATATTTATATAGCTCATGTTTTAGAAGATTTAGGACATACTGATTTTACTGAGCAAGAAAAAGGTGAAGGATCAGAACTATTATGGTTAAATATAGATGATGCTATGAATGTAATTAAGGATTCAGAAGATAAATTAATTGCTTCAAAGTTCGATAGTGATAAGAGTGTTTATCATACAAAATTTATTGTTAGAAGAGATTATGAGATTTTAAAGTATTATAAAAATCATTCATAATCTTTTTGTTTGCTATTCAAAAATGAATAATGGTATGTAAAATTGGTATTTTACTTATTAAGATAATCTCAATATAATAGAAAACAATTATTTAGTTGAGGGGGATTATCTTATGAATGCACAGGATTATATGAAAACTAAATTAGATAATTGGTTATCAGAACCATTAAAGAAAAAAACTAATAGAAAACCTGTAGTTGCTTTAATAGGATTAGGTCCTCATGCGAAGCGAATATATTTAAACTATTTTCAAAAACATAAAATTGATTTAGCACTTCTAGTAGATTTAGATTCTAAGAAAGAATATGCTAAAAACTATTTATTAGAAAATGGATTTAAAAACACAAAAACATTTACAATAGATGATTCTTTAAAAGATAATGAAAGATTACCAGAAGAAATAGCAAGTAATTTACTTGCCGTTTGTGAAACGTTAGAAATAACACATATTATCATTGCAACTGAACCAAAAGCACATAATATGTACATTCATTTTGCTTTAGAAAATAATATTGATGTTTTAACTGATAAACCAATTACAGTTAGTAAGAATATGACTAGTATGAGAAGTATCAATAAAGTTAGAAAACAATATTATGATATTTTAGAAGCAGCAAACAATTCAGAATCTATGTGCAAGGTAATGTGTCAAAGACAATACCATAAGGGTTATGAATATGTTAAAAAGATACTATTAGAAACAGTACAAAAATACCAAGTGCCAATAACTTTTGTAGATATTTTTCATTGTGATGGGAACTGGGAAATGCCTCATGATATGCTAAAAGAAAATCATCCATACAAATATGGATATGGAAAACTTTTTCATTCAGGTTATCATTTTATAGATTTATTAAGTGATTTTATAAAAATAAATACTGAATTAACTGGAACAAAAAAGATTACTAATGCAGAAGTTTATAGCAGTTGTTTAACTCCAAATGATGAACTAAATATTTTTAATATAGAAGATTACAAAAGAATTTTTAAGGATCAAGAAATACCTAAATATTATGAAGAAAATCCAAATCCAAAATTTAATAAGTTTGGAGAAAAGAATTTTTATGGTACATTGGATTTTAAAAACAAATATAATCAACTTATTACTCATGTTAATTTGAATTTATTACATTATGGATTTTCAAGAAGGGGTTGGATTGAATCTAAAGATTATTACAAGAGTAATGGTAGAATTAGACATGAATCCATAACAATTGAAGTTGGAACTTTAATGTCTATTCAAATTCATAGTTATCAATCTAAAGAAATTAAAGATCGTACAACTGATTTAAGTTTAGAAGAGCAAGTTGGTGGATTAGAACATTTTGATATTGATATATATAGAAATAGTGATATTATTGGCGGTAAACCATTTGAAAGAATAAAATTAGGGGATTTATATACTGAAAAAGAAAAGAAAGATATATTAGGTTATAATGAATTATCTAGAGAAGTTTATATAAGCAATTTCTTAAAAGGTAAATGTGAAAAAGGGGATATTAAAGATCAAACACTAGCTATTGAAATATTACATGGATGTGCTACAGGATTACATAATTATCATAATAATAAAAAGGTTCCTGTAAAAATTAATATGAAAAATAAAGAAATAGCACCTTTTAAAATAGAATCTTTAAAAAAATTTAATAACTTAAATACTAAAAATGAATCAAAGAAGATATTTAAAATGTTAGAACTAACAAAAAATGAGCTTGATATGTCTATTATGATGAATTATTTAAAAAATAGAAAATTTTACGAAGTATATTTTAGTATTGATTCTGAAAATAAAGTAGCGAGTGGTTTATTATATAAGCAATTTTCTAATAAAATAATTGCAAACTTATATTTTAATTATTTGAAGATATTTATAAAATATAGGAAATTTAGCAAGATTGTGAAAACCATTGAAAAACAAGGAAAAAATAAAATAATTACAGAGTAATTTACAGTATGAATTACAGAGTGATTTACCTAGTCAATTACAGAGCAATTTACAGTGCAAAGTATCTAGACAAGTCCAAATATATGAGTATAATGGAGTAAAATGGATTAATTCTGACAAAGAGATGATCCATTTTTTATATGTTCTAGTGATGTTGTTCTTGACATTTATAAACTTTTCAATTAAAATAAATGGCAAATTTTGGCAGGGGTGTTGATAGTTATGAGTTACCTATATTTAGATTGTAAAAATACTGTTATTTATGAAGAGGTTATGAAATAGACTTAAAGGGCTTTCTGTGGCTTTTTGAGTCTTTTTTTGGGAGAGGAGGTTGTCTTATGGATTCAACTTTAACATTAGATATGATTTTTAATTTACCAAATGAGATTTTAGATACTTCAAAAAAATATAAAGAAATGTCTGAAATGCTTTCTATTAGTATTTGTAATAAATATGATACTAGAGAACTGACAGGTAAGATTAATAATATGTTTGTTAGATTTAAAAATGTAAAATATTTTTATAACTTTTCAGTTGAATCATCAATAAAGATTACTCCTACATATCAATTAAGTGAAGGTTCAAGACAAAGAAGTAATGCAAGTCAAGTTGAAAGTATCGTAACTAGAGAAGTTGATAGTATAATTTGGGCTACTAGATTTTATGATACTGTTATATTTGCTGCTAAAAAACTTACAGAGGAAGAGGCTACATATTTAGTAAATTCCTTAATAAAGAACAAATCAGAATCAGCTATAGCAGATATTCTAGGAGTATGCACTAAAACAGTTCATCATATTAAGAAAAGTTGTTTAATTAAAATATGGTCAGAACTTGAACCACTAGAAAACGAAAATAACATTTAGTTATTTTTTTTATGGGAGGAATTTTATGCTTTTATTGATTTTAGTAATAGTTATGATTCTATTACTTTTTTTGTGGTCTGCTTGCAAAGTATCAAGTAGATGTTCAAGAATCGAAGAACAATATGAACTAGAAGAAAAATAATTTATTGGAGTTACAGCTCTCCATAAAAAAAGCTGTTTTTTATTATAAGGGGGGTGAAAATTATGGTCGAAGTCAGAACTTATATGTCTCGTGAGTTAAATGATGAGGTTGTAAAACGTAGTAAAGAATTGGATATATCTAAATCAGAATATATGCGATTACTAGCTAGTCTTGATATTGCAGTTCAAAGATACCAAGAATTAACAACTTATATTAATCTATTACATAATAGAATTAATGAATTTCATGAAACGCTTGGCATTTATGCTACACCTTTAGAAGATGTTCCTATAATTAATTTCAATTAAAGGGCTGACATTTTAAGAAAACTACAGTATAATAATAGTAATAAATGAGGAGGAGTTTTCTATGAAGAAAATAAAGAAAATGCCTCTTGTAATTTCAACTTTAATAGTATTAGTTTTAATTGCTAGTATTAGTATATTTATCTTTAATGCAAGAGAATACAAAAATAAAGAAAGTTTAAAGATTGATCAGAAGGTATCTAATGAAAAATTAGAAACTAATGAAATAGATCAAAATATTTCAAAAGAAGATCAAGAAAAAAAGGTTACAGAAGAAAAAAAAGTTAATGAAAATAAGGAAAATGAAAAAACAAGTAATGAATCTGTAACTAAAAACGAAAATATCAACAATCAAAATAAAGCAACAACGAAAAGCAATAATTCACAAAGTAATAATACTGAAAAAAAGGATGTAGTTCCTAAACAAGAAAGTGCTACTCCACAACCAGTTGAACCACAAAAAACTTGCACTCCTAAAAAATTTACATTTAGTTATGTAAGAGCAGATTTTTCATCTTTTGCAGCATGTAAAGAAATGGGAGAAAAGTATAGAAAAGGTGGATATAGATATATTTGTGATAATTATCAGGATGATTGTGGTGATACTTACTATATGTTAAGTTTAACTGAAGCAAATAGTAGCGTAGAATTAGATTACCACACGATTCCAGTGCCAACACCAAAATTAGAAGAAATGCCTAATGAATAGGTGTTTTTTTATGTAAAAAAAAGGAGGAAAATATGAAAGGGAAATTAAAATATTTATTATTTTTATTAATTATGTTAGCAGTATGTCCTAAAACTAATGTACAAGCTCAAACATATACTGCTCAATTTAATGATAAGTATCAATGGATTCCTAACACTTTTGTCAATAAAGAAAAGGGAGGAAATACTAAATATCAGCAACTTGCTGTTATTGCAAGAAAAAGTGATAATCAATTTGTTTATTGTATAGAGCCGGGAACACCATTAGATAGTTCACAAACCTATGATGGGCAAGATTATGATCAATCTTATGTTGCAAATATGACACAATCACAATGGAGAAGAATTCAACTTCTTGCTTATTATGGATATGGTTATAGTGATAGTGAAGTAAATCATAATGATTTAAAATGGTATAGTGTTACTCAATTCATGATTTGGCAAACTGTACCACATGGGTATGATATTTACTTTGCTGATAGTTTGAATGGAAATAGAATTACAAAATATACAAGTGAAATGGCTGAAATGGAAGATTTGTTAAATAAACATTATGCGACTCCAAACTTTGGAGCAACAAATTATGAAATGGTTATTGGCAATACCTTAAAACTTACAGATAATAGTGGAGTTTTATCTAAATATGCGGTGTCTAGTAATTCATTCATTAGTGCAAACAAAAGTGGTAATGATTTATATTTAACTGCAAACGCAGTAGGTAATACTACAATCTCTTTAACAAAAAGAGATGTTAAATATTCACATCCAACAATTGTTTATGTAAAACCAGGTACACAAGATGTTGTACAAGCTGGTAGTTATGATCCAATAGACACGAATATTAATATTAAAATAGTTGGTGGGAAAATTGCTATTAACAAAGTGGATCGTGATACAGGATTATCTAAACCACAAGGAGATGCAACCTTAAAAGGTGCAGTTTATGGTGTATATAGAGAAGATGGTTCTTATGTAACAGAAATCGTAACAGATGAAAATGGATATGCAAAAAGTGGATATTTACCAAGCTTAGGTAGATTTTTTCTTCAAGAAAAAACACCAAGTAAAGGATATGAGCTGGATACAAATAAATATTATTTTGATATTACAAAAGAAAATTTAGAACCACTTATACCAGTACAAGAAAAAGTGATTGAAAGAGATGTTACTTTCTTTAAAGTATATGCTCAAGATAAAACAGGATTTATTACTGGAGAACCAAATGTTACTTTTGATATTATTTTAAAATCAAAAAATGAAAAATATACAAGCATAACTACAGACTCAAGAGGCTATGCGAGTGTAAAATTACCTTATGGCACATACATTGTAAAACAGATGACTTCTACTACAAATTTTGAAAAAGTAGAAGATTTTGAAATTACAATTAATGAAAATACAGATCAACCATTATATAAGTTAATTGCAAATGATGAAATTACTGCAAAATTAAAAGTAGTAAAAGTAGATGCAGAAACAGGTTTAACTATTCCAGTAAAAGGAATTAAATTTAAAATTAAAAATATAGATACAGGTGAATATGTAGAACAAACAATTACATATCCTACAGTAGAAACTATTAGTGTTTTTGAAACTGATGAAAATGGGATTTTATATACACCATTTGAATTATTGTCAGGAAATTATGTATTAGAAGAACTAGATCAAGTTGTTGATGGCTATTTATGGAATAAAGAAGGTTTAAAATTTACTATTGGAGATAATACACCTATTGTTAATGATGAGAAATTAGGACCAGTTCTTGAAGTTAAATTTAAAAATCATCAAGCTAAAGGGCAAATTATTATTAATAAAAAAGGTGAAGAAATAAAAATAGAAGATGGCACTTATAAATATATAAAAATTGATTTAGAAGGTGCTACATTTGAAATTAGGGCAAACGAAAATATTATCATTAATGGTTATAAATACTATAGTAAAGGTGATTTAGTTGGAACAATAAAAACTGATGAAAATGGTTTTGCTAGTATTGAAGGGCTTCCACTTGGAAAATATACAATTCAAGAAATTTCTTCTAGTAATGGGAATTTAGTTGATGAAACTATCTATGAAATAGAATTAGTTTATAAAAATCAATATACAGAAGTTATTATTGAAAATAAAAAAATTGATAATTATCTTCCAAAAGGAGAATTAAATTTTAGTAAAACTGATCTTACAAGTGGTAAAGAGATACCTGATACTAAAGTTGAAATTTTTTATATAAATGAAGATACTAATGAAAGAGAATTAATCTTTACAGGGATAACTAATAGCGAAGGTAAAATTAAAATTCCTGATTTATTTGTTGGAAAATTTGTAATTATTGAAACAGAAGCAGCAACTGGTTATAAACTAAGTGATGAAGAGGTTTTCTTTGAAATTAAAGAAAATGGAGAAATTATTAAAGCTAACATGACAAATGAAAAAATTACATCTACTGTAAAAATTCATAAAGTTGATGAAGCTAATAATCCATTAGCTGGAGTTACAATTGGAATCTATGACTTAGAAGGAAATTTAGTATATTCTGGTGTTACTGATGAAAATGGAGACATTGAGGTTGAAATTGAATATGGATCTTACTATTTACAAGAAATTTCTACATTAGAAGATTATGAACTTTCAGATGAAAAAGTTTATTTTGATATAACAGAAGATGGAGAATTAATTCAACATACTTTAGTTAATAAATTAAAAGAAATTGAAGTTCCAAATACTGGAGCAAATAGTTATGTTAATGTAATTGCTGGAGTTATTGTTCTTCTAGGTAGTGGATTAATAATTATTTCAAGTAAAAAGAAAAATAAGAAATAAAAATATATAAAGAATAAAAGGGGTTTTGGTTTTTATATAGATTCGTTATTACTATAAAAAAGATAAGGGGGAATGAGTAATGAATAGTATTAATAAGTTTTGTATTATGGGAAGATTAGTCAGAGATCCAGAACTAAAAGAATTAGAAAATGGAAATAAAGTTGCTAATATTACCATTGCAGCAGATAGAAATTATAAAGATAAGGAAGGAAAGAAGATAACAGACTTCCTTAATTATTCTCTATGGAATAAAGATGCAGAAAGAATTTGTGATTTTAGTAAAAAAGGTGCAATTGTATGCTTGGAAGGATTTTTCAGTGATAAGGAAATTGAAATTGAAGGTAAAAAAATTCATACATTTAATCCAGTTGTTGAAGAATATAAACATATTGCCAATGCTAAAAATATGGATTCAGAAGTAGAAGTATCACAAGATGTAGAAATGGCTAAATAATATGATAGATGTAAATAAAACTTATAGTTTGGCTGAATTGTTAGAACTATATAATATGTATAATTTAGATTTTAAATTTTATGGTAATAACAAAGATGGAAGTTTAGATGTATATATGAAAACAGATATTGATAAAATATCTGTTTTTACATCTACCAATTCTAATATTTCAAAATATGATTATTTGAAATTAAATGAAGAAGATGCTAAAAGAATAGAATTTAAATTTGATAGGGAGGTATTAGATGTGGATTTGGATATAGTAGCGATTGTTTTAAGAACAAGTGATGTAAATATACCTTCGGGAAGATATTCTCTTGAAAGTCTTGATAAACTTGTTCAAGAACAAGATCAAGAAGATAGAAAAAATAAAAAAGGTTTAGAAGATGGTATTTGTTATCTAATTGTAGATAATAATACAGCTTGTACTTTATATGATGGAGTTTATACATTTGATAAAGAAAATAAAGGTCTGATAGAAGATTTAAAAGTTAAGTATGATGAAGAGGAATCTGAATTACTTAAAAATAATTTAAAGATGATATTAGATTATTGTGAGAAATTAAAAGAAAAAAATTCTAATAAAGAATTGTAATAATTTTCAAGAAGAAAAGGGGGATTTTTTTGAAAAACAAGTTAAAAAAACTAAAGGATAAAATTAATTTTACTATGATAGCAATGTTTACTTTTATATTGGGAATAGTAAGCAATGTGCCTTCTGTATATGCAGTAGAAAAAATTGAAGGTGGTAATATTACCATTGATTCATTAGGCACAATTATTAAAAACTTAGCAACAAAAATTCAAGTATTTGGTATTGTTATATCATTTATTGCTTTGGTAATTTTCGTTATTCAATTTATTATAGGTGATGATGAAACAAAACAAAGAAGAAAGAAAACAATCCTTTATACTTTAGGTGGAGTTGCCTTACTAATATTAGTTCCTAGTATCATTAATTTTGTAATTGATACTTTAAAATAAGGGGATAATATGATTTATACTTTAAGTATAGCAAGTGATATTAAATATAGTGTACTAGATATATTAAGAGGTCTTGGAATAGGAATTGTTAATATTATATTTAAAACAATAGATGTTTTATATGATGTAGCACATAGTATAAATAGTCTTAATTTTATACAAATGCTTAAAAATATTGATAATTCCCCTTTCACCAAGATATTTAACGCATTTTTTATATTGGCATTTGCAGTTCTATTTTTATTTTCTGTCTGGAAATTAACCTTTAGAATATTAGATGCTGATAGCAATGATCAACCATTATTTGAATTAGTAAAGGAAATTATTAAATGTGGATTTTTAATATTTTCAGTATTTCTGATATTTAATACTACTATAAATATAGGAGTAAATTTATCAAATGCTATTTACAATAATTTTAATACAAAAAATTCTACGATAGGAGATAAGATGAAAACAGCTTATCTTTCGCTTAATGAATCTTGCTATAAAGTAAGCGGAGGAGATTCAGTAGATAGTAAAAATGTTAAGGGCTTGCAGGATAAATTGCAAGGATATGCAGATACATCATCTGCAAAAACAATGAAAGATTTTGAAACTTTAATTAGAAATGAGACTATTACAGCAAGTGATGTCTCGGATAGTGGTGCATTTTCTTATAGATGTGGAATATATAAACCGGGAATTTGGAATGATAGTGAAGATTATGCTTTCAATTATAACTTTTTATTTGGAATTGTAATTGGAGCTGTCTTTTTATTTTCAGTTGGATTTGCAGTGCTGATGCTTGGTAGAAGGCAATTAGAACTCGCATTTTTAATGGTTATATCTCCACTAGTAATTGCAACATCTGTTGGAAGAAAAGAACAAAGATCAGCATTATATCAGCAACTGGCTTCGCTCGTATTACAAGCTGGGGCAATGATGCTTTTAATTGGATTAACTTCTATTATGTTTAATGCAATTCAAAATAGTGCAGATATTAATGGATTAAATTACTTTACGAAAGTTGTAGCACAATCTGTTTTATATTTAGGTTGTGCAATGATGCTTATGACTGGCTGTACTTCACTTAATAGATTTATTGGTGAAAATGTTTCTGCAAATAGTGGTCGTGATATGATGATGGCTATGCGTGGCTTAGGTGGTGGAATTGCAACAGCTACTGGTCTTGGAATTGGGGCAATTGGAGCTGGAGTTTCTACTGCAAAAGGTATGGCAAAAGCAGGAAAAGGAATTGGACAGCTTGCTAAAGGAGCTGGGCAAACAGCAAGGGGAATGTATCATGGTATAGCAAGTATTCATCCAAATATGAATGCTGGTATATCAAAACGAATGAATGAAAAAGTTGGCAAAGGTTTAGGTCAAATGATGAAAGGTGCAGATCTACAACAAAGTGGAAATCCAATTGCACGTGCTTATGGAAGAATGCTTGAATCTCGTGGAGAAAGCAAAGTTCAAGATGCTGCAAATAAATGGGATTTTTCAAACGATAAATATAATGTTGATTATGTAAGAGGTGGAGTTTCACTTGCACAAGAAGGAATCAATAATATTAGAAATGGCTTTGGTGGAGCATTTAATAGTATTAAAAATATTGGAAATCCAAGTAGTTCTCGTTATCATTCCAGACCTAAGATAAGAGACTATGGAAGTGAATCAGATAGAATTTAAGGAAAGGATGAGGATTTATGTATATAACATTAAAAAGTATTAAAAGAAATCTAGGATTATTTAATTTAGAATTTGAAGATTTAATAATAGGTGGAATTTTTATTCTTGTTTTTGTTGTTTTATTTTTGCTCAAAATTTATACAATTGCTATTGTGGTTATTTCCTTAGGTGTCTTATCACTAGTACCAATGGATTTTAGCAAATGTAATAGAATGTATAAATTATTTCTTTTATTTGTTAAATATCTTTTTAATGATAAACATTATTACTTTTATAAGTAATGGTAATAAAGGGGGTTAAAATATTACGATTATAAAGAATAAAGAGGATAGAATTCAAGCACGTGAGATAAAGAAAAAGAAAAAGGAAGAAAAAAATGTAAATAAAGCTAAGCTAAAGAAAAAAGATATTTATCTTAGTAAAAATATATTAAAAAAGAAAACACAAAATGCACAGGCATTTATAAATGTGAAAGAAATTAGTGATAATGGAGTAATTAGATTAAAATCAGATCAAGTAGCTTTACTTTATAAGGTAAGTCCAATTGATTTATCACTCACAAATGATAGTGAACAGAAGATATTTTTTCATACATTATCAAAATTATATAGATTGCCTTTTGTAATAAAAGCATATAAATTTGATGAAAAGATAAATCTTAATATTAATAAAGAAAATTATGAAAAATTGATTGAAGAAAATTCTAATAATGAAGTTAGAAAAAACTTGCTAATTAACAATCATAATTTTATTAGTATGATTGAAGAAGAAAATATGACTTCTGCTAGTTCTTATTATTTTGCCATCATTGTTAAAAATAAAGAAGCACTTGATAAGGCAAAAGAAGATTTTGAAAGAACTTGTGATGCGATTACTCCAAAACTTGATATTGAGTTAGTAGATAATAAAAAATGGTTAATAAAAGTATTTGCAAATTTATATTATGCAAATGTAAATTTAGATCAAATAATGTATTATGATTTTGTAGATTTATTATCACCACTTAGAATATCAGAAATGCCTTCATACCTAAAGGTAGATAATGAAGAAATTCAAATGGTTAGTATTAAAAACTATCCATTATTTATTGAACATGGCTTTTTAGATAGGATTATTATTTTACCTAATGTAAAAGCTAGTGTAACAATAAAAGATACAATAGAACAATCAAAACTTTTAAATGTTTTGAATGCAAGTTTTAAAGCTGTTTTGGCAGACTTTAACTCATCTAAAAATTTAAGTGATGTAACAGAAATGCAATCACTTATGAATAACTATAAATTATTAATAGAACAAATATCTGCAAATGATGAAAAGGTAAAAGAAGTATCTATTATTCTTGCTATTTCTGGAACAAAGAAGCAAAGGGAGGAGATATTAAAAGAGATAAAAACAAATGCAGAATTGTATCAGATAAAAGTTGATATACCTAATTTAAGACAAATGGCTGCATGGCAAGGATTTGAATTAACTGATAAAGGTTTGCCAGATTATGCAATGTACTTACCAACATCTACTTTAGCATCAGCATTTTTCTTTACTGAAAATTATCATAATGATTCTGCTGGATGGCTTATTGGAGAAGATTCTAATTATGGTTTACCAACTTTCTTCGATCAGTTTGCTTTAACCAAAAATAGAACAGGTCATAATATGAGTGTTATAGGTACAACTGGTTCAGGTAAAAGTTTTTTACTTAAACTTTTAATTACTAATGAATTTGCTAGGGGTACTAAGTTATTTTTATTCGATATTGAAAATGAACTAGAAAAATTAACTAATAGATGTGGTGGAGAATACATAGATCTCTCTAGTAAGAGTTTAATTAATCCACTTCAAATTAGATATGTTTCAACTGATGATGATGGAGAAACATCTATTTTAGGAAAACATTTAGGTTTCCTAGAAAATTTCTTTATAACAGCTTTTGAAGATATATCAGAAAAAGAATTAGTAGTTTTACTTGATATAGTAGAAAAATTTTATAATAGTAGAGGAATCACTAAAAAAACTACATTAGAAGAATTTGAAAATATGAACGCAAAAGATTATCCGATCTTTTCTGATTTATATGCCTTTCTTTTAGAACAACAAAGAAATACTAAAACAAAGGAATTAGAAAGAATTTTAGTTAATATAGAAGTTCTTCTTAAAAGAATGGTTACAGGGCAAGATGGAAATCTTTATAATGGTATAACGACTATAGATTTAAGTAATAATCTAGTCGTTTTTAATTTGCAAGAATTACTATTTAATTCAAGTAGAAGATTAATTAATACTCAAATGATTAATTTACTTACTTATCTAAGTAATGAGATTGTAGATAATAAAAAGAAAAATGATAAGAAAAATAAAAAACAAAATATGCTTATTGTTGTAGATGAATTTCATTATTTCATAGATGAAGATAATCCAACATTATTAAAATATTTTGGGCAAATGAGTCGTAGATTGAGAAAATATAATGCAGGTATAGTAGTGGCAACACAACAACCATCTGACTTAACAAGTTCAGCAGGTGTTTTAAGACATGCTTCAAGTTTATTTGGAAATTGTCAGTATCAGATTACTGGTATGTTAAAAGATAATGATATACAAGCTATTGAGAAGATATATGCAAATACACCTTTAACAGAAACTCAAAAATCATTTTTAAGTAGATGTGGGCAAGGACAATTTTTAGTTAATATAACTAATAAAAATAGACTTAGAATCAATGTTTTTGCAACACCACTTCAACTTTATTATATGGGTGAATCAGAAGATTTTCCATCTGCAAGTAGAGAAGAATAATGGGAAAATTATTAAAAATAAAAGCATTTCTGATTACTTTAGTTGTAGGATTTTTAGTAGCACTTATTATGATCGTAGTTATAGCAGTATGTGGCTATAAAGTAGGTGAAGCATACATTAATGAACAGGCAAATCAAATGAGAGCAAATTCTAAGGTAATAAATAGTCAATTATATGCTGAAAGATATAGATTATTATTAAATAAATATTTGTTAACTAAAGGTTATGTTCCATTGGAAAGAATGGTGTTTTATCTTCAAAGAACAAATAATGTATTAGATACATCTAATTTAAGCAATGAATTATGGGATAAGGCATATTTGGATAATGTTAATGCAGAAGAAAAACAAATGATACCTATTAAAACAGTTTGTAAAAATTTAAAGAGTGATCCATCTATTCCAACTTTTAATATTGAAAGTGGAGTAAATGCAAATGGTGTTGCTATTGATGTAATTGATTTATGTAATGTAGATGGTAAAGATATAACAGAAAGTAATGATTATGATGAAGTATATTATCCATTGCCTTACGCTTTTCCACTTAAAACTAATTTTACAGTTACATCTATTGTATTTGAACATAGAAATGTTGATTTAGGAAATATATCAGAGGCAGCACAAGCAAGTACAAATTTCCATTCTGGTTGGGATTTAGCAGTACCAACAGGTACAAACTTTTATAGTATGTGTGATGGAATAGTTTCTAATGTAACTAATACACAAGCAAATGATTTACCATTTAAAGAATCTGGTAATTCAACTGGTAATTATATGATGGTTACTTGCAATAATGGTTTAACAGCTATGTATTGGCATTTACAATTTAACAGTCAACCTTTTGGAATTAAAAGGGGTTCTATGGTTAAAAAAGGGGATTTATTAGGTAGAACTTCTACTACAGGAACTTCTACTGGTCCTCATTTGCATTTAGGATTAAAAGATAAAGATGGCAATTTGCTAGATGCAATTGCTTATATAGATTTTACACAGTATGAGGGAAACTGAAAATAGTTTCCCTTTGCTTTTTTTATAAAGAGGGGGTTATAAAATGATATGGAAAAAGAATTTTGGTAAAGAAATTAAAAGAGAAAGAATGTCTTGGGGTATGTCTCGTACAAAATTATCTAGATTATCTCATGTTGATAGAGAAACCATTATAGATATTGAAAATGGTCGTATTAAAAATCCAGACTTTTATGAAATGCTAAATATATGTGAAGTATTAGATACATCAGTTTATTTTTATATAGGAGAGGAAAGAATTGATGATTAAAGATATTTTAGAAGATTTAAAAGGTTACAACAGACTTACGAATCATGTCTTAGATTATTATATTGATGAGAGTGTAGATTATGATTCAGCAGATGATTTGCTTAGAAGTATGGAAGATTTACAACAATATGGTTGTGTATCTGGAATGATAGGAGAGCTAATCTATTATGATGATACAGAAAAATTTTTTGATGAATATAAAGAAGAAATAAATGATCTATTATCTAATGTTATTGATGGAACTGGTTGTTCTATGGAAGAATTATTTGGGGATAAGTTTGATAAGGAAGATCCACTTATAATTGATTACTCTAATAAGAATTTACTTGCTTGGTTTGGATTTGAAGAAACAGTTAATAATTTGTATGAAAATATTAGGGAAAAATTAAGAGAGAATACTTATGACTACGAATATTAAAAAAGAATCTAAAGAAGAAGTATTAGATAAAAAGTTTATAGAAAATTCTTTAAAAACATTAGGTAGAAGATTTGGAGTAAATGAAGCATTTAGAGATGTGGTAACTTGTATAGCTTATTCTTTTGCAAATGCTGTTGATAAAACTGAAGATAGAGAAAATGAATATTTAAGAATTATCAATAAATATGAAGAAAATGAAAGAAATCTATTTCCTCAAATTTTAGTGGCATTAGTAAATGAATATGAAAAAGCAGAAGAACCAATTGATATTCTTGGTGATATATATGAAGAATTAGGATTAACTAAAAAAGGATCTGCTCAATTTTTTACACCCATACAACTTTGTAATGTAATGGCAAAATTAACAATAAATAAGGAAGAAAGTAAAAAGAAGATTGATGAAAAAGGATATATTAATATATCAGATCCAGCATGTGGAAGTGGTAGAAATCTTTATGCTGCTTATAGTGAACTGCTAGATAGTGGCATTGATTCTAATAAAATACTTATTGAAGGAGATGATATTGATTTAACTTGTTGTTGTATGACATATATAGGGCTTTCTTTGATGGGAGCTAACGCAATTGTAAATCATCAAGATACTTTGACTATGAAAAGATATGATACTTTTTATACTGTTGCTTATGCAATAAATAAGGATTTGCAAGAAATAATAGCAAAAGAAAATAAAATTGAAGAAGGAATTGAAGTATGAGTTATTTATATAAAAATGAATTTGAAGATATTTATCAAGGTGATGTTGGAAATATTGCAAAAGTAATAGATCCAGATTCAATTTTTGATACTAAATTAATGTATGTAGCAGGCGGAACATTTAATGGGTATTGTTATAAAGATTATAATAATTTTAAAAATAATCCAGATGAAGTTTGTTATATTGCTGAATGTTGCTTTGATACAGATACTTTATTTGTTGATTATGTAAATGAAAATAAAGAAAAATTGATAGAAGAAGGTGGTTTAGCAACTGCTAATTCTATAAAAGAAGAAGTTAAAAATTGTTTGATACATGATGAGTATTATTACGAATATCAAGAAAATGATGTTGTTCATACTATTGAGGCAAAAAAATTTGATGAAAAATTAATAAATAAAATCGCAAATATTGTATTTGATGTAGTGGATTGGCAAACAACACAGGGATATATTTATGAGGCAGATTGGTGTGAAGTCATTGAAGATTTTTATGAAGAAAAATTAAAAGATAAGGGGATGGAAATATAATGCAAACAGATAATAGTTATTATAATTTTGAAGATATTTACAATGAATTAAAAGATAAAAAAATAGGAGAACTATCAACTAGAGATATTGCTAAATATTTATTAGTAGCAGAAGAATTAGATTGGGTAAATGAAAATATAGGAGATGATAAAGTTTTCTATACTTATGATAAAAATTTATTAGAAAACTTATCATACACATTTGCTGATTCTATCTTTCGTTTAATTAATGAAGAATTATTATATGATAATGATTTGCATACTGAACCAGCTAGAGATTTAGAAGTTATGTAAGGGGTGATATTTTTATGGATTTTAATAAAGTAATAACTAATATGCAAGAGCTTCAATCAAAAATTGAAGTGTATGAATTAAAAAATAAAAATATAGATGATGCAATAAGTTCTATAAAAAAAGAAATTATTAAATTAGAAAAAAAGTGTGAGAAAGAGCAAAATGAAATAGAGAAACATATTTTAAATATTAAAATATTGATTATGAAAGATATTATAGAAAAATTTAATTTTAAAAATTAATTGAATAAAAGGGGGAAGGTATTTTGGAACAAGAGTTTTTTAATTTTTTAAGAAGTAGTAGTAATTCCAAAACATTTAATTATGGAAATAATTCAAAAGTAATGGTTAATAAAGTTCGCTACAATGATAAATTAGATATTTTGTATGCTTTAGAGAGTTATAGTGGCAAACTATTTGATTTACATTCACCATTTAAATACAGTGGAATATATGATAAAGAAAATGATAAACTGTTTGATATAGAATATAGCATTAGATATAATCTGCTTAATTGGGATTACAACAATAAAGAATATATAAATGCTGATGATTTATATAAAATGATTAATACAGATGTAAATGATAAAATTAAAGAAGTAATTGATAATGGTAAAGAAGATGTTTTTGATATTAGTGAAGTTGAAATAGCAGAAGAAATAACTGATAGTGATGTAATTAGTGAATTTATGAATGGTAAATTATCTAATACCTTAGAAGATTCATATCGTAAATATTCTACAGAAAAGTCTCAAAATATATTAGATTATTTAACTGATAAAGAATCTTTTTTAGAAGAAGAAGCTAGAGATTTTATTTTAGATAATATGACAAGTATATTAAAAGGACTTGCTATTACAGAAGAAAAAAGAAAACAATTGAAGTCTATTGAAGATAATGTAGATCATCCTTACCATAAAATTAAAAATATAATTACTTCTGTAAAAGATAATAATTGTGTTACAGTAAATTTAACTATCAATAAAGATGGAACAGAGCAAACATTTAAATATAATGCAGATGCTCTTATACATAATTATAATTCTTCCTATCTATCAACTTATAATATTGAAAAATTAGCTGATAGAAACTTATTTGAAGAAACATTTGGTAGATGGAATGATCTTCATTATGAAGATATTATAAAAATAACTTATGGAAAAAATACTATTTATGAAGATACCAATTTTAAAGAAAAAGAGGTAGAAGAGTGTCTTTCATAGATAGAAAAAGTATTGATAATTTTAAACCAATGTTAGCAGATTATTTAATGATTAAACATAATATAAATATCAATCAACCATTTACTTGTTTAAATCCAGATCATGAAGATCGACATCCAAGTATGAGTTATTATGCAAAAGGAAATATATGTAATTGTTTTTCTTGTGGTACTCACTATGATATTTTTGATTTAATTGGACTTGATTATGGAGTGGAATCATTTAAAGAAAAATTGGAGATAGCTGATAAGTTATATCCAAATATATCAGAGATAGTTTTTAAAAAATTTGATGTTGTAGAAGCTGACAATAATGTGATAGATTTTACAAATTATTTTCAGAAGTGTATTAGCAAAATTAATAAAACAGATTATTTAAATGAAAGAAAAATCAATCCAGAACTATTAAAAAAGTATAATGTTGGATATGATGAAAAAAGAGAAATGGTGGTTTTTCCAATTAATAAAAATTGTTATTTTGCTAGAAGTGTTACTGGAGATGGAAAAATAAAATCAAAAGGGACAAGCTATTTATGGAATGAAAATTTAATTAATAGTGATAATAAATTAATCTATATTACAGAAAGTATTATAGATTCTTTATCTTTAGAAACGATTGATTCTGATGTGAAAACAGTAGCACTCAATGGTTTACCTAACTATAAAAGATTATTAAAAATAGTAGAAGAAAATAAATATAATGGTACTTTTGTTTTAGCATTTGATAATGATAAAACTGGAGCTATGTATCAAGATATTGTGAAAGAAGAACTAGAAAAATTAAAGGTTAGTTCTTTTTCTTTAACATTAATTTCTGGTACTGGAGTAAAAGATTTAAATGAGGCACTTATAAAAAATAAGGATTCGTTAATGAAAAATTACAAGTATGTAAATGATAATTTGAAGATTATAATTTCTAAAAGAGAGGAAGAAAGGAATAGTGAAATTGAACTATGAATGATGAGCTATATAGAGATAATTTGATGAAAAAAATCGTAGAAAAAGATAAAGCAAAGTTAAAATATAAACAAAGTTTGGAACTCATAAAACAACATTATGATGTTGAATTTGATGTCTATTATTTTAAAAATGAGAGTATAGATAAAATAAAATTTTCTAATTTAGAATTTAAAACATCTGCCAAAAATATTACAATGGTTTATGATAATAAGATAGGAAAATTCAATTATATTTTTTATGATTACGATAATGAAACTTCTATGAAAAATTTAACTGATAAGAAAATTATTGATGGATTAAATCGTGAAAAAAAATTAAAACTAGTTGTTGCAGAAGTTAAAAGATTAAATGAAGAATATAGAAAAGAACTAACTGAAATTGATGAAAAATATAAAAATGATGATAAAGAAATAGTGAACGAATTAGAATATAGAAAAAGGAAAGAAAATAGTTAATAGTTCAAAAATAGTTGTTTTATAATCCTTATAAATAAAGGGTAAAATAAGTTTTTTAAATAAATATCAACTATAAAAAGGGGTAAAATAGTTGTTTTCGCAAGTGCGAAAACGGTTGTTGGTGCAACTACGAGATTGAAAAATCCTTAATTTTTAAGGGTTTTGAAATTTCGTGGTGCATTCCCATATCCTGTTGCAATAAATATTTTAGCTATTTTTGGTAAAAGGGGGAATTTTGGTTATGGAGTTTAGTGTGAAGCTATATGAGAAAGAGGCATTGTTGTTATCAGAGTTTATGAAACAAAATAATATTAAAAGTAAAGCACAAGCAATTAGAAAATGTATTGAAACTGCAGTGAATTTAGAATCAAGAAATGATTTGTTATTAGATATAAATAATAAATTAAATAGAATTATTTATAGAGAAAATATTCAAAAAAAATTATTGGAACAATTTTTTGCTAATATGGTTTTCAAAAAAAATTATGATGTTAAAGGAGATAAAAGTTTAATAGATTTCTATCAAGAAAATGATTTCTATGTAAATAAAATTATGGATTAGCTTATGAGTGAACGAATAAAAAATTTCAAAAGAAGAAGTGTAAGTTTACCTATAGAACTTGATGAAATAATTTCTATAAAATTTAAGAATACTAATTATAGTTTTATAAATGATTTTTTGATTGAACTTTTAGAATTAGGATTAGTAAAATTAGATGAAGATTTAGAAATAAAAAATAAACAAGTAGAAATTTTAAATAGAATAGATAAACTATTATCTTATAAAGAGTAATGGATTCTAAAGTTGTATTTATAGATCATCCATATTATGCAGTTAATAATCCTTCTAATAATTTACGAATTTATAAAAAAAATAAAAATGATGAGTGGTATTATATTCAGTGTAAAGATAAAGAACATTATAGTGAAGAATTAAAAAAATATATTTGTGGTTTTTATGATTATAGTAGAGATGAAAAGAAAGCTCATTCTTCTATGTTAGGTTATTTTATGGGTGATAAAAAATCAGATGATATAATGATAAGAAATAAAATGCGAAGAGAAGAAATGGCAATGCTAAAAGATGGAAGTTTTATAAAAGATGATATGGTAGAAAATATGCAAAACAGATGGTCTGATTATTTAGAAAATAGTAATGTTAATCTTGCAGTGTTATCTTTATATCAAGATTATGTAGATGAAAATATTAATATAAAAGATTTACAAAAAGAAGTGGCCACTAAAATAATGCCTAAATTTTTAAAGTATTCAGGTTATCAAGATCCAGAAAAAAATCTAGAATGGATTGTATCACTTCATTGTGATAGAGAAAATAATTATCACTTTCATATAGCATGGATTGAAAAAAATAAATGCTATAAACTGAAAAATAATAAACTAGGACATAGGTATAAATTAAAGTTAGATGATAATGAAAATAATTTTATGAAAAGGCAAGTTTCATTATCTATAGAAAGAAATAAATTATATAGGCCTGCTTTAATAAAAATAAATGAAGATATTGAACATTTACAGAATTATTTTAATCCTAAGGATAGAAATTTTACTTTAAAAAATATTTCTGATTTAGATTTAGAAGAGGATATTGTAAAGCTTGGATATTTAATAAATCAAGTAAGAGATACAAATAAAAAATACATTAAATATGGTTCTTTACCTAAAAATGAAATTGGTAATGAAATAAGAACAATCACTAAAGAAATAAAAAATAAATTATTTGATTCTAATGATGAAATCAAACTATCTAAAAAAGATATACAACAAAGTATAGAAAAATTAAATGAGATATTTTTAGATATAGATAGAAGAAATAATATTTCTAATGCTGGATTTGAAAGTGCTTTTGATAATAAAATGATTCAAGAAAAATTAGAAAAATCAGATAATTATATTTTAAATGCAATAGTTAATCATGCTTTATATAATTATGACTACAATAAAGGAAAAACCAATAAGAAATCCAGTAAAATATCACTTGAAGATGTTATTGGAGAAATAGCAATTATTATATATAAAGACAAAAATAATAAATATTATCAAAATAATAGAAAAAAGTTTAGATTAAAAATTTTAGAAAATTATTTTATATATGGTGGATATAAGAATCATGATAAAATGTCTAATGCTTTAAGAAGATTATCAAAAGATTCAGATGATGCTGCTAAACAATTTTATGAGATGTTATCAGATAATGAATATAACAATAATATTTATTTTTAATTATTGATTATACAATAAAAACAAAAAAAGTAATTTTACGACATAATTTGACATTATTTTTATAATTGTTGTGTTATTATAGCAAACATAATTTTATTTAAGGGGGAAAATTATGATGAAAAATGAAATTATTGATAATATAGAAAAAGAGTTATCTATATTATTGGACAAGTTAGGAGAAGAAAGATATATTGAATTTATAAAAGGAAATATATTATTATCAATATATGATCAGATTGATGATGAATTATATAGTTCATATATTTTTGATAAAAGATTTTTAGTAAGTATATATCAATTTTTAAAAAGTAATAACGAATTTATAAATAGTGGAAATTGATAATAATTTTTGTAAATGAGATTGAACTTGAAATGGTTTAGTCTTTTTTATTGGTAAAAAAAAGGGGGGATAAAATGTTAAATTTAGAGAATAAACAAAAAGTTTTTGAAATTATATGTGGAGATTGGGACTATAGAAATATTGATATGACAAATCCACATTTACAAGGAATTCAATTAGTAAATAATAAAATAGAAATCAGTTGTGAATTATTTTCACCAGATATAGATGATTATGTATCATGTGATGGTGGTACTATTAATGATATAAAAATTATCAATGAGTTTGAAAATTTAGATTTAGAAAATAAAAAGGAAGTATTAGATTTTATATCTAATATTGAAAATTTAATTGATTGGGATAAAGTAAGTAATGATTTAGATTCTGAAGTTGAAAAAGAAAAATTAAAATAGAAAATGAAGAAATAAATTTATGATTCAAAGGGGGGATAAAATTTGAGTATATTACAAGAGTATGAAAAAATTAGAAAAGATATTGGAGAAGAAAAGTGGCGTAGTATTGATACATATATTAATGTACATCATCCAGAATTAAGATTAGATCAAATTATATATAATTCTAATAATTGGATAGACTTTGAAAAATGGTTCAATAAAGAAATAAAAGTTGTTAATGTAAATGTGTTAGATGTTTGGAAAACTGATTATGATGATTATAGAGCAGATGTTGAAATAGGTAAAGGAGAAATTAACCAAGGCAATGTTATAGCAAGTTATGATGAAGATACAATTAGAAATTTAACTGGAAATCTAAATAATCCATTAAGTGAAAATGAACTAAAAAATGCAATTGCTGTATTAGTTGCATCAGCATTTGAAGAATACATATCTTTACCTAAAATAAGTAAAGTTTCTCCACTATTAAAAGAAGTATATGATTATGTACGTGAATCTGATGCTACAATGTGTCATATAACAAGTGAAGATTGGAAAGAGTATTATTCTGAACATTATTCTGAAAAGGATTTGGATGATTTAGAAAATGAAATAAAAAAATATGGCTTAGAGGAAGTAGTAGAAGTATTTGGTGGAGAATATATAACAAATGATAACAAAATAATTGAATCAGATTATAGAATTATTGGATATGGTGATTTAGAAACTCGCTTTATTGATGATAGAAATTTAAATCTGGAAACAAGTTATGAAAGTGGGTTTGAAATACAATGAGTAATGAATTGAATGATATTGTAAATAATTATTACCTAGCTATATTAGAATATGAAGAATTTCTAAAAATACATGAACCAAAGACTGATTATAAAGGTATGCCATTTATACAGAAAAAAACATTGATGTATATAAACGATTTTTATAAAAAAGATTTTATGCCTTGGCGCAGTTTAAAAGGTGATATTAGAAAAAATTTATTTGATATATTTTCATCAAAAGACATTGAAAAAATAATGCCTTATTTACGTGCAGAAGATGAATTAGGGGATATTTTAACAGAAGAAGCTGAAATAGATTTAACAAAATATTATAAATCTAAAGGTTATAATATTTATGATGATAGTGTTAAAGATGAAATAATAGAAAAATCGTTGGATATATGTAATGAAATAAATTTAGATTCAACTATTTTTTCTAAAAATGTTTTAATGCTCCAACCAATTGTAATAAAATTTAATAAAGTTTGTGATAATCTATATAAATCTTATCAAAATAGCTTAATAGAACTAAAAGAAGAAAGTTATGAGGTGGATAATGGAAATGAACTGTAAAAATGATAAAGTATATACAATTTGTTATGATAGATTAGATGTTTTTAATAATAAAGATGAAGCAAAGAAATTTTATACAGAATGTTATTATATGAGTGAAGGAGCAGAACATCAACGTTATGCTTCTATTTTAGTTGATTTAAATTTTAGTAATATTGGTAGAGATAATGTAAGCTATGATTGTAGAGAAATAAGTATTAAGGTAGGAGACTATTCTGATAAATTTTTGAACATTGAACTTAAAGATAGATCATCAATTGATGATACCATTAAATATTATGAAGAAAAAATACAACCTATTTTAGATGTATCAGATGATTATGGAATAGATTTCAATAGAGTTGTTCCGTTTGATGATTTTGGCTCTGATGAAGAAAGCGATTATATGTCTAGCTTTTCAAATTACTATAAGGAATTGTTTGAAAAATTTAATATTAATGTTGATAACATATATACAGAAGAAATTTCAGATGGCAAATATAATTTAATTGTTAATGATGTAGAACTTAGATTAAGAGCAGGAGACAAAATAGAATCTGTTATTGATAATATTGATACTATGCTTGAAATATCTAAAAATAATGATTTGGAGTATTAAGTTATGAAAATTGAAATATGGGAAACAGATTGGCATAGGGAATCAGGCGAAAGTTTTATTTATGATGAAACTTATGAAGATTTTGAAATAGCTTTAAAAAGTGCTAGAAAATTATATAAAGATAATAATTATGCTTCTATGATGATTTTAAGTAATGAAAATGAATCTTTGTATTGTTGTGATGATGAATCAGAAGAATTTTATTTTGATAATGAAAAAATAAGTTTTGTAAGTGAAGAAATTGCAAGTGAGTATATTAATAATTGGGTTAATCATAAAGAACAAACATTTAAAGGAGATTTATTATACTGTAAAGAAGATAATGTATATGTGGCAATTGATAATACTTCTGGTGATTGTTGGGTTGAAGAATTTTCTTCTGAAAAAGAAGCACAAGATTGGTTATTTGGAAAAGATAAAGAACTAGAAATGTAAAAGGGGTAGAGAGATAGTGAGTTATGAAATTGTAAAAAGTATTAGTCATAGAAAAAAAGATAATAAAATATTTATAACTAGTGCCTGCAATAATGTGTGGCCTAGGTCTTTTTCAAGGTGGGAATTTTTACCTGATGGAAAATATGATGAAGAAAAGATTAAAAATAGAGAATTATATTTATTTCACGATATAATTGGTGGTTCTTTGCAATTAAGTGGAAGTGTTAATGAAAAGTGGAGATATGCAGAAAATAAGTTTTATGAGTATTGTAAAGATAATAATATAAGCACATCTGATTTGTGGGATTTACCTTATCAAGAAGGAAACAATATAGAAATATTAAAACCTTATTATGAGGTTTTTAAAGGTTATTTAGAAGAAAAAAAAGAAGGTAAGTATTATCTAAATTCTTCTTTAGGATATATTTTGAAGGTTAATAAAAATAATTTTGAGTATAGTCCTTATGTTCCAAATATTGATAAGTATTGTAAAAATTTCAAAAAAATATATAATGATTTTTCTAATATTACAAAAGAAAATAGGGAACGATTTAATATTGAAATTAAGGAATTATCATTAGAAAAAGAAAATAATGATTCATTAGATATTTCTAAAGAAGATATGGAGCTAATAATATAAAATGGATAGTGTAAAATTTGCTCCAATGACTTCTATTGAATTATTTATATTATTATTAGTGATTTTTGCTATATTTTTTATTTTATTTTTAGAGCCAAGATTAAATAAAAGAAAATTGGAAAATAAAAATGAACATGGATCTAGTAAATTTGCAGATATGAAAGAAATTGAAAGAAACTTCGTAAAAGAAGATATAAATAATATAAATAGTGTTGGTTTTCCTGTTTGGTATGAAAAGAAAAATAATAAATTTGAAAGTGTGTATTTTGATAATAAAAGTCCACATTATTTGCTCATTGGTTCAACTGGGAGTGGTAAGTCAGTAACAGTTGTAATACCAGAATGTTTTATGTTTGCAACTGCTAAAGAAAAACATAGTGTAGTGGTTACAGATCCAAAAGCAGAAATCTTTAATGCGACTAGTAAGGTATTTAAAGACAATGGCTATGATGTTGTAACCATAGATTTTAGAAATCCAAATAAATCTAATAAAATAAATATAATGCAACCAATTATAAATGAGTGGAAAGAGTATTGTAAATATAATGATGCAATGCTTTTTCTTTTTGCTCATTTTATTAAATTTAATAGAATTAAGTTAGATAATATTAGTGATGAGAAATATTTAAATAAGATTAAAGATAAGTATGTGCTAGAAGAATATCTAATTGATATTATTATAAATAATCAAAAATATTTGAATGATTTAATTAGTGATAAAAAGATGTATCTAAAAGGTATACTACAAGAAAAATTAGAAGATAATATATCTTTAAAAGATTATTTATTTACTAAATCAAATGATGAACTTATGTTAATGATTAGAGAATATCAAAACATGAGTTCTAAACATCAAGCAGAAACAAATAGATTAGTTATCTCACTTGCAGATTTAATTTTTGTAGATAAAGATACAAATGATAAATTTTGGATAAATAGTGCGAAACAATTATTTATAGGTATTGTAGGAGTATTTTTAGAAGATTATCAATTAGGACTAATTCCAGAAAATAAGATAAATATTTCCAGTATTAAAAAGTTTCAAAACTCTTCATTAATTAAAGAAAATCAAACTTTCTTGCAAAAAAATGTTAATAGTCGTAAGTATGGAAGTTTATCTAAAGATCATTTAACTTCAATTTTATCAGCTGCAGAAAATACATATAAATCAATTACAGCAGTATTTGCAGAGAAAATGGCAATATTTGATGATTTAAATGTAGAAAATGTTACAAGTTCAAATGAATTTAATTTTACTGATTTAGGAAGTAAACCAACAGTTTTATATATAATTGTACCAGATGAGGACAAAGCATACTTTCAATTAGTTACTATTATTATAGGAATGTTAACAAAAGACTTAACTAGATTTGCTAACTTACCAGAAAACAAAGGACAACTACCAGTTATGGTAGAGTGGATTCTTGATGAATTCGCAAATTGTCCTCCTTTAAACTCGATAGAAACACTAGTCTCAGTAGCTAGAAGCAGGCGAATGAGATTTCAATTTTTTATTCAAAGTTATGGGCAACTTTCACAAGTATATGGGAAAGATGTTGCTAGTATTATTCAAGATAACTGTGCTTTAGTTTATCTAAAAACAAATACAGTTGAGACAGCAGAAATTATCTCAAAAAAATTAGGTCGTGCTACTGTTGAAACAAATTCAATGAGTAGAAGTACAGATCCAATGAAAGTTGGAGCAAATAAAACAATTTCACTTATGGGAAAAGAATTATTAACAGCAACAGAAATAATTGCCTTAAAGTATAAAACAATTATTTTTCCAACAATTAGTAATCCAATTTTTAGGGATACTTATATGTATAGTGATTTGTTTCCAAGTTATAAAAATTTAAATGGAATAGATAGAGAAACTAAAGTTTTAAAAAGAATTACTAGTAATTATTATACAGTTGAAGAACTAAAGAGTAATTATCAAAATAAAAATGAAAAAGCATTGAATCAAGTAGCTAAAAATATGCAAGAACAATTTCAACAGAATATTCAAAGACAAATTAATAAAGCTACTAAAAGTATGCAATCTCAAGTAGTAGAAGATGATGAACTAGTTGATAATGAAATAATAGATAATTTTAAAAATAGTATATTTGCTAATTATGATACAACGATTAGCAAAAATAATGATAATTATATTTTATTTATCAATAAAGTCATAAATGAGCGTGATATTCAAGCAATTGAAAATTACACAAAATCAAATTATACATTTGCTGTATCTAACAATATAAATAAAGGAACAACAAAAATTACTATTTGGGATAATACAAAGGAGAAAAAAATATGAGAAAATTAGGTAAACTATTTATTTTAGTGGGAGTAATGGTCTTAGCATTTTATTATGCTTATAATAAATCTTTGGAATATAAAAATAATGATGATATAAAAAATTATATTGAAGAAACTTCTGTTATAGATGAAATAGATGAACCAACCAATTCAGAACAAGAATTATCTAATATTCAAAATACTAATAGTAATATTGCTTATACAGCTGTTTTAGAAATTCCTAAAATTAATTTAAAACGAGGAGTAGTAGATAGTACAAAAAACTTTAAATCAATTAATTATGCTATTAGTGTAGATAATAGTAGTAATTATCCAAATGAAAAAGGTAATTTCATTTTATATTCACATTCAGGCAATAGTAGTATTGCTTTTTTTAATAAATTATATAAGTTAGAAATTAATGATGATGTATATGTTTATTTTAATGGTATTAAATATCATTATAATATTATTAATATACATGATATAGAAAAGATAGGTAAAGCTAAAGTTATAAACTTAAAAGATGATAAATATATAACTTTAATTACTTGTAATCAGAATAAAAAAGGTTATCAAATAGTTATAGAAGGAAAACTAATTGATGAAGTAAATTATTAAATAAAAAAGAATAATAGGGGGTATGTTGAATGAAAGGAAATTTTGTGGTTTATGAAATAGAACCAAACAATAAAAGTGAAAATGAAATAAAAGAAAGTGTAAACAAACAATTGGTTAAAGTTATTTTGAAATATCTAGCAAAAATAAGCTAATAATGGCTGAAAAAAACAAGCTTTTACGTTATAATATATGTGTAAGCAATTTTGCTATGGTATGTCGCCATATAAGGATGGTGATGTACTAATGGAAAAGGTGGTATTATATGTAGGATTAACAGATGAAGAAAATAAAGCATTAAGTTCAGAAGAAATTGAAAGTGTATTAAGTAAACGTACTACAACTTTATTAGATTATGCTAATGAATTAAAATATGATGTTTGTGGAATATACAAAGATGGTTATTATATTGGAGATGAAATACAAAGAATCAACCTTAATAAGATGGTTTCAGAGTTAAAAGAAAAATCAGTAAGTCTTGTATTAACTACATACAATGAAATAATTAGTGAGGCAAAAGATAAGTTTAATACTTTTATTGGCAACTTAAATCAAATAAATATTAAGTTAAAAGCTATATCAGAAAGAAAAACAGAAGATACAATTGCAAGTAGAAGAAATCAACAACTTAAAGATTTGATGGATGAATGTAAATTGGAATATGTTTCTCCAAGTATAATTAATTTATTAAATCTTGATATTAAAAATGATGAAAGATTTTTAGATCCAAGCTTTGAAATTAAAAAAAGAGCTGCTTATGTAAGAGAAATATATAATTCTGAATATAACTGGTATGGTAAAAATGTCATTCTTTATGTAAGATTATCAGAAGAAGATAAAGATAAAAAAACTCCAGAAGAATTAAGTGAAAGTATTAAAAATCAATTATCTATGTTATTAAAACATGCTAAAGCTAATAGATGGATTGTTGTAGCAATATTTTGTGATGAAGATTACTCTGGTGTTGATAATGATAGACCAGAATATAATAAGTGTTTAAGATTCTGTGAAGTTGGTAAAACTGATATTGTATTATGTAAAATGCAATCTAGATTTACTCGTGATATGGAGCATGTTGAAAAATATATACATGGATTGTTTCCACAATGGGGGATTCGTTTTGTTGGTAAAGTTGATAATGCTGATACAGTAGTAAAAGGTAATAAAAAATCAAGACAAATAAATGGTCTTATTAATGAATGGTATTTAGAGGATTTATCTGAAAATATTAGAGATGTATTCAAAGATAAACATGCTAATGGACAGTTTACAGGACCATTTGCACCTTATGGATATATGAAAGATCCAGATGACAAAAATCATTTAATACTAGATCCAGTTGCAAGTGTTGTTGTAAAGAAGATATTTGAATTATATGCTTATGAAGGTTATGGAGTTTATAAAATTATTACTTACTTGAAAGAACATAATATTCCATGTCCTTATGAATATAAGTTGTCGCAAGGTTTAAATGCAAAATATAACAAAGAGAGCAAAGAACATGTATGGGGAAGAACTACTGTTAGAAGAATATTGAATGATGTTGTTTATATAGGTCATTTAGCTCAAAGTAGAACAACAACACCAAGTTACAAAAATAAGAAAGTTATTTATTTGCCAAAAGAACAATGGATAGTATGTAAAAATACTCATGAACCAATTATTGATATGGCTACATGGAATAAGGCACAAGAGGTAATTGAAAATAAAGCTCGTGCTTGTAAAGGACATGGGGTAAAAAATAAGTATTCTGGAATGATTGAATGTGATTGTTGTCATAAGAATTTTAAGAAAATATCATCTCCAAAAAATGATAAAGATGTAGAATATTTTAGATGTGCAGAAATGAGTAAACCATATCATGATTGTAATAATACACGAAGTGTAAGAGTTGATGCTTTAGATAATATTATTTGTGAAAGTATAAATAATAGGATTGAAAAATATAAAGATTTATCTGTTATGAATAAAATTAATATTAAAGAAGTTCTTGGAGATGATACTAATAATCAAGTTGAAGCTTTAAGAATTGAAAAAAAAGATATTGAAAAGAAAATTGCTCAAAAAGATAATATTTATCAAGGAATGTATGAAGATTTAAAAACTGGTATAATAGACTATGATGAATATAAATTGTTTAAAGAAAATTTCAAAATTGAAAAAAGTAATCTATCTCAAAGATTAGAAGTTATTAATAAACAATTAGATGAATACGATCAAGCAGAAGATAACTTTGAAGAAGTTGGAAAGTTATATGAAAAATATACTTCAATAAAAGAAGTTACTAGAGAAATATTAAATGAATTTGTTGAAAGAATTTATATTGGTGATTATAACAAAGAAACTGATAATAGAGATATTACTATTAAATGGAGATACCAATTTTAACATTAAAAGTAAAAGTTGACTAAGGTATCATTTGCAGATGGAAATGGCAGAATTAGTAGATTATTGACATTATTGTTATTATATAAAGCTGGATATATAGTTGGTAAATATATTAGTATTGAAAAAATAATAGAAGAAACAACAGAAACTTATTATGATTCATTAGAAAATAGTTCAATAAATTGGCATAATAATAAAAATGACTATTCATACTTTGTAGAATATTATCTTGGAATTATTTTATCAGCTTATAAAGATTTTTCTTCAAAAATAAAATATATAACAAATAAGAATATGCCAGCTATAGAAAGAATTAGTATTTTATTTTATCTATCTTATTAATAAAACTTACTTAACGAAAAAATGTCCAGATATCAGTACATTAAGTGCATTGTTAAAAGAAGATAAAATTGAAAAATTATTACGAGGATGATTTACTGAATATAAATGAAATAGTAGAAGTTTAAAAGTTTATTACTTTTCTTTTTTTGCCTTAATTTTTATGTTATCATTATACTAGGTGAAAATAATGAGGAAAACAAAAGTCTATATTAAACAATATTTTTATTTAATAATGGGTATACTTTTAGTAAGTATTTCTTTTAACTTGTTTTTATCCCCTAATGATTTAGCAGCTGGGGGTATAAGTGGTTTAGCTTTAGTATTTAGCAAATTATATAATATTGAAGTATCTAAATTTATTTTAGTATGCAATGTTCTTTTAATTATTGTTAGTTATATATGTTTAGGAAAAGAACAAACTGGAAGAACAGTTCTAGGTTCAATCTTATTTCCTATATTTATTAATTTAACTAGTAATATTTGCAATAGTATTGACTTAAGCGAAGTAGATCTAATTGTTAAATGTTTATTTGGGGGTATTTTATCTGGCATAGGTTATGGACTAGTCTTTAAACATGGTTTTACTTCAGGTGGAACAGATATTATCGATCAGCTTGTTAGTAAATACTACAAACTTAGTATGAGTACTTGTCTTATTTTAGTAGATGGCTTTGTAGTAATTGCTGGAGGATTAGTTTTTGGTATAGAAAAGATGATTTATTCGGCAATATGTTTAGTTTTTTTAAGTATCTATAGTAATAAATCAATGATTGGAGCTAATGACTATAAGAATTTTTATATTACTACTAATAAAATTAAAGAAGTTAAAAAATTCTTAATTAATAAATATGATTATAATGTTACATTACTTGATGCTGAAGGAGGTTATACCAACAAGAAAAGAAAATTAATATTATCAGTAATTAAAACTAGTGATTATTATGAAATAAAGGAAGCTTTAAAAATAATTGATCCTAATATGTTTATAACAATAGCTAATTCTTATGAGACAATTAATCATTATAAAGCATTATAATATTGCCAAATAGGAAATAATTATGTAGAATACAACAAGAAGAAGTGGTGTTCCATGAAAAATAGTTTAGATTTTATTAAGACTTATATTAGTAATAATGATAAAATTGTCATTGGAGTATCAGGCGGAGCTGACTCGATGTGTCTTTTAGAAATGCTAAAAATTAGTATTCCTTTTAAGAATATTATTTGTGCCCATATTAATCACAATATTAGAGAAGAATCTAAAAGTGAAGAAAAATTTGTTAAAGATTACTGTTTAAAGAACAAGATTATATTTGAAACAATTACTTTTGATAAAGGGAAATATAATGAAAGTGAACTTAGGAAAAAAAGATATCAATTTTTTGATGAAATAGTAAATAAATATCAAGCTAAATACTTACTTACTGCCCATCATGGTGATGATTTAGTAGAGACTATTTTAATGCGTCTTACTAGAGGTTCTAACTTAAAGGGTTATGTGGGAATAGAGTTAATTTCAAAAAGAAAAAATTATCAAATATTAAGACCACTTTTATATGTGACAAAAGAAGAAATTAGTGAATATAATAAAACTAATAATATAAAGTATGTTACCGATGTAAGTAACTTTAAAGATGATTATACAAGAAATAGATATCGTCATAATATACTACCTTTTATAAAAAATGAGAATAAAAATGTTCACTTAAAATATTTAAAATTTAGTAGTGAATTATTAGAATATTATAATTATGTAGAGAAAATAGTAAAAAATAATATAAAAGAATATTATAGTAATGGTGTCTATAACTTAGAAAGTTTTAAAAACCAAGATAGTCTAATTAAAAGAAAGATAATTGAAGAAATATTAAGATTACAATATATTGATAATTTAGAACTAATTACTGATAAACACGTTCAAAGTATTCTAATTTTAATAAATAAAAGTAATGGAATTTTAAACTTTCCTTCTGGTCTTATTATTGAAAAATCTTATAAGAAATTAATCTTTACATATAAAAAAAATGAACTATATGAATTTGACTATATCCTAGATAAATATTTATCCTTACCTTTTGGAGATATATCTTTAATAGATGAAAGTGATGATAATTCTAATTTTTGTATTAAATTAGATAGTAGGGAAATTACTTTTCCTCTTCATGTTAGAACGAGAAAAAATGGGGATAGAATTAAAGTAAAAAATCTTAATGGAACAAAAAAAGTTAAAGATATCTTAATTGATGAAAAAGTGCCTATTAATGAAAGAGAAAAGATTATAATTTTAACGGATAATGAAGATAATATATTATGGATACCAGGAATTAAAAAATCTTCATTTGATAAAAGTGAAAATTATGATATAATAATCAAGTACATATTGAAAAAGGAGAAATGAAATGAATAGAAACAGAAATAATAATATTAAAAATGCTTTACCATATATAATTTTATTGGTAATTATATGTGGGACATTATTTTTCTTTAATTTACAAAAGTATGAAGTACACGAATTTACAACAGGTGAGTTAATTAAGGAGATTGACAAAGAAAGTATCATAGAAATGACTATTACTCCAAATAGTAATGATAGTGTTTATTATGTTGAAGGTAAATTAGAAGATTATAAGGAAACTGAATCTTTTAAGGCGAAAGTTATACCTGAAGAAGTCGGAGTTATTTTAGAATATAATGAATCTCATGATTTAAAGAAATATGAAACGAAAGCAGATCCCGGACAAAATACATTACTAGTAATTATTATTAACTTTCTACCTTTAGTTTTATTAGTAATCTTATCATATGTTTTATTTACTAAATTAGCTAGTGGTAATAATAAATCAATGGACTTTGGAAGAAGCAGAGCAAGATTAAGTGAAGATGGTGGAACAGTAAGATTTACTGATGTTGCAGGTTTAAAAGAAGAAAAAGAAGAAGTGGCAGAACTAATTGATTTCTTGAAAAATCCTAAGAAATTTCAAAAATTAGGTGCAAGAATTCCAAAGGGTGTTTTACTTGTAGGTCCTCCAGGAACAGGTAAAACATTACTTGCTAAAGCTGTAGCAGGTGAAGCTAATGTACCATTTTACTATATAAGTGGTTCTGACTTTGTTGAGTTGTTTGTTGGTGTTGGAGCAAGTCGTGTAAGAGATATGTTCAAACAAGCTAAGCAAACTGCTCCTTGTCTAATATTCATTGACGAAATTGATGCAGTAGGACGTCAAAGAGGAACAGGTCTTGGTGGTGGACATGATGAACGTGAACAGACTTTAAACCAATTATTAACAGAAATGGATGGTTTTGGAGCTAATGAGGGAATTATAATTATTGCTGCTACTAACCGACCTGATGTTTTAGACCCAGCCTTATTAAGACCAGGTAGATTTGATAGACAAGTTACAGTTAATCTACCAGATTCAAAAGAAAGAGAAGAAATTTTAGCTGTTCATGCAAAGAATAAAGTATTTGATAAGTCAGTTAATTTAAGTAATCTAAGCCAAAGAACTCCAGGATTTAGTGGAGCAGATTTAGAAAACTTACTTAATGAGGCAGCTTTGCTTGCTGTTAGAAGAGATAGACAAAATATAAGTATGGATGAAATAGATGAAGCAACAGATAGAGTAATGCTTGGACCTGCTAAGACAAGCCGTAAAATTACTGAAAAAGAAAAGAAACTTGTTAGTATTCATGAGGCAGGACATGCAGTTATTGGTATTAAATTAACTGATGCTCAAGAAGTTCATAAAATTACGATTATTCCAAGAGGTATGGCTGGTGGCTATACAATGATGTTACCAAAAGAAGAAAAAATTGGTATTATGACTAAAGATGAACTTACTTCTCAAATTGTTGGTTTACTTGGTGGACGTGCTTCTGAAGAACTATACTATGGTGAAATTACGACAGGTGCCTCTGATGATTTTAAAAGAGCTACAAGAATTGCTAGAAGTATGGTTACAGAATATGGTATGAGTGATTTAGGACCAATGCAATTAGAAGAAAAAAGTGAAGGTGGAGTATTCTTAGGTAGAGATTATGCAAAAACAAAAAACTTCTCTGATCAAGTAGCACTTGAAATAGATAAAGAAGTTAGAAACATCATTGATAAGTGTTATAGTGAAGCAAAGAAAATTTTAAAAGAAAATGAGAAACTTGTTAAAGATATCAGTGAAGCTTTAATGGAAAATGAAACTTTAACAAAAGAACAAATCGAATGTATTGTTGAGACTGGTAAAATTTGTCCTGTCGAACCAGAGAGAAATAATGAACCAACAACACTGAAATTGAAAGAAATAGCTAAAGCTAAAGGAATTAAAGGTTATACTAAAATGACGAGAGAAGAACTTTTAGAAGAATTAAAAGATGAAATTGATAAATAGGAATCAAGAAATTGATTTCTTTTGTTTTAAATAACTTATAAAAGAAATAATAAGTAGAAAACTTTATAAAATATATTTTTATAAAAGGAAGTGATATTATAAAAAATGAAATTATAAAAATTGAAATTATAAAAGCATTTATAGAATATAAAAAAAAATTAAAAAAATGTAAGAAATATAGAAAAAAATATATATTAATTAATAATGGAAAAGAAATTATAGAAGGTTATAGTACTAATTTAATGCCAAAATTTAATTTATATAAAGATCCGTACGTAAATGAAGAATTAAAATTTATGAAATTAATAACGGATTTAGATATAGTAAATCAAAATATTATTGAAACACATGAAATATGGAATAGAATAATTAATTTTAATATTAATACTTCTGAATTTATGATTTATAATACTTATTATCATAAAAGAATGAGTAAACTTCATGAATACATAGTATTTGATTTAAAACATTTTATAGATGAGGTTATAGCATCTATAGCTATTATAAAAGGCTTTGTTAAAAATAACAAAGTAACTGCTTCTTCTATAGGAGCCTATTTGAATAAGAAAGAAAAAAATTTTAATGATTTAGATCAATTTATTGATTTGTTTGATAAATTAGATAATTTGGCAAATTCTTATAAACATTCATATGCTAATTCGGACTTTTCGGCTATTGGTAAAGAAGAAAATTGTTTTATAACATTATACAGTAAATATAATGATTTTGAAAAACAACCTATTCCTTATGTAATATCAGTAAATTATATTATTCAAGAATTTAACAAATTTTATAAATTTTCCTTTGAATTAATTGATGATTTAACTAAAAATAAATAAAAAGTAGATTATTTTAATTGAATTTGTAAAGTTCAATAAAATTTGTAATTAATAATAATGCAAAAGTAAAAAACGTTTTACTTTTATTTTTTTGTGTAAAAATATGTTTACTTGCAAAATAAATTTAAGTATAATGCTTTTAGAAAGAAGGAAATTAATTGAATAATAGCGAATTATCTTATAAATTAAAATACATTTTACATGAACTTGGTATGAATAAAAAAGAATTTTTAAATGCTTGTCGCATGTTTAGCCCATCCATTTCTAAACCTACTATTCTAAATGCTATTAATGGTAAAAATACCATTGCTCCAACTATTGAAACGTTAAGTACAATAATTAAAGTATGTCAAACATCTAATAATGAAAAATTAAAACTTATTTCTTATGATTTTTTACTTAATGATAACATCCAAGAAATTGAAGCCAAGAATGCACGAATATATCAAGAAATAGGTTTGTCCGATGATGTTATAAATAGATTAAAGCAATATAATCATCCATTATATTACAATTATAACAATATCATAAATTACTATTTATATCATTTGCCAGCAACTTACTTTAAATATTTAGAGTATTTAAAAATTACTAGTGATATTCAAAACGAATTAAATAACACCAAATATAATTTAAAGAAAATTATTAAATATTTTGATGATGACTCATATTTAGAATATATGGAAAGAAATTTTAAAAGTATTTATGATATATTTTTAAAAATTAAAAACAAAAAAGAAGTAAATGACACAAATTTATTAAACTTATTAGATATAGTTAGTAGTCATTTAAAATATGAGTTATTAGAAATAAACAGAAAGTTATACGAGGATATGAAAATATGAAAAAGGCTTTAAAAGAAATTTATAGCGCTAAAAATATTGTTAAATTATTAGATAGAAATAGTAGTATAGAAGAAATAAATGAATTTGATTTAAAAATGGAAATGATTAAATACCCTTGTTTAAAGAAATTATATAATGAACATATAAAAAGTCATCTTAACTTAGAATTTGAAGAGTTATTTAAATCAGCTTATATTCTAGAAAGGTATATAGTTTTCAAACAATTAGCAAAAATAAAGTATCAATTTGATTGTGATAAGTTGCCGTTTGTTAAAAAAGTATATGGAGTTAAAAATAGTGAACCTTGTGATACGCTTTTATCTATTCAATCAATCTATAGCAAAGTTATTAGTAATAAACCATTTTTAGAACAATTAAGTATAATTGAGGAATTAAAAAAATCTGTTTATTATGATGATATATGTCGCTTAATACTTTACTATCATACAATTGGAAATATGTGTCCATGTCCTAAAGAAAACAAATATAATATGAGTAAATATAATCGTAATCCTAAAGGATTTGATAGGTTAGACCTTTTTAAAAATACAACTTATTTTCAAGAAAAGAATTTTAAAGCATTTTTTAGTGATGAATTTCTTGAAGAGTATTGCTTGAAAGAAATTTATGATGGAACTAATCTACCTGATTTGGATACAACAAATAAAATATTCCAAGAATTAAAAGAAAAAAAAATAAAAAAATATATTAATACTTATATAGAACTTATTATTAGTAGGACTGAGTTATTATATAAGAAGAGAAAATTTTAAATATCAAAATGAAAGGAAAAAGAAAATGATAATAAAATTAGAAAAATATCAAGATATTAAAGAATTGAGAGATAACTTAAAAAATGAATTTGTAGTTAACCTAGAAGAATGTGATTTGAAAGCTAAGGAAAGAATAATCGACTTTTTAACTGGTTTAGTATTCTTAAAAGGTAGTTTGAAAAAAATAAACAAGAATGAATATAAGGTTATAATTGAACTATGAATTTAACAAAAGCTTTTCAAGAATTAGAAAAATTTATTTGTCTAAGAAGATATAAAAATAGTCCTTATGAGTTTGAAGTTCCAAAAGAAGTATTAAAAGAAATAAATGATACTAAAATTAAAGAGTTGTTTGATACTTTAGATATTCCTAAAATAGAGAAATATTTTAAGAGAAATAATATAGCAACAAATAAATTAGGTATTTATTTAAAATATCGTTATTTATTATTAAATTATAATGATTATATTAAAGAATTATATGATAATAGTAAAAGAGTACCCTATTTTTATCTTAGAGGTTTAAGTAAAGAAGAATATACTTTAGCCCAAAAAGGAAAGTATATTAGTTATCGTGAATATCCTCATAATTTTAAAGTAGTAGAAAATACGATAAAGCATATCCCTAATTTTGAACATGATGAAATATTTATAAATCCCAACGAAGCAGTAGAAAATCTCGAAGATTTAACTGGCATCGACTTAAATAAAAATAATTTTCTTTATATTGATACAATGATTGTAGGTAATGAAGAAAATTTTAAAAAAATAACTGGTCTAAAAAATTATCGTTATACTAAAGATGGAATGGAATGCTATAATTTATATAAGTTTATTTATAGTAAGGAAATTAAAGAATTTTTAAAGAAATATGACTATTATTTTAAAAATTGTAATCTTGGTGTTATCAAAGAATTTTATGATAAAACAGGATTGAAATTAAAATATATGATTGAAGATAAATATCGCCTTTTTAATTTTGATATTTATGGTATTCATGGAACTGATATGTTTGGGACTGATTATTATAACGAAGGAGATTATGCAAAATACGAATACGATAAATGGGACGATATGCAAGATGATTATGATTTAAGAATCTGGATTAATGTTGCTCATATTGATTACGATGATGAAGATAATGTTTATTATCAAAACGTCTATAATGTATGGGATTCATACTATGAAGATGCTATAGACGAAGAGGAAAAACAAGAATTAAGTGGCGAAGAAAGTGAAAAAATATATTTATTTATAAAAGGAGAAGAAGATAATGGAAAAAAATAAAGTTGCATATACCACTTTAAAAATAGTAAAAGAAAATATTCTTGGAAATAAAGAACCAACATACAATCCAATAACTTTAATAGGATTAGATAAATGCAAAAGCTATCGATTTTTCTTTCCAATATTTGATAAAGATTTTAATTCTCAATATAAGTCTTTCATTAATTATTGTACAATTGATAAACTTGATATCGAAATAGTTTGTAGGAAAAAATTAATTATTTTAGAGAATATTCATGAAATAGTTGGAAATAAAAATATGCAAGAAAAATTGCATGATTTATTAGACATCTGTTTTAAGTCAAAAATTCAAGTTATTTTATGTAGTGATGAAAATGTTGAAAAACTTGATATAAACGAAGTTTTAAAAAGTAAAATGTTATATGGCCTAAAAGTGTTTGTGGAAAAATGAAAAAAGAATTAATTGTCCGAAATAAAAAAGCATTTCGTAATTGCTTTTATTTAAATAAAGTGGAAGTTGAAATAGGAGAAGATTTATTAAAAAGAGAAGATACTAAGATAAAAGAGTTTATTAGAAAATGCGAAGATTACTTATTTAATGTTAATTATGACCAATTTAAAAAGTTTTCCAATTATCTTCGAATAGTCATTGCTAGAGTATATCACATAAAAAACGAATTATTTACTCTCTATATGGATGAATTAGGTCTCTTTACTAATTTAGAAAATGATTACGATATCAAGGTTATAAGAAATCATATATTTAAACATCATCTTACAGTTCATATCTACGTTGATAAAATAATAAAAGAAAATGATTGTGTTTATGGTTTTATTAATAATAAGAAAAGATTAATCTATCAAAAAAATTTAGAATATGATAATGGTAATTTAGACGGATTTAGTATTCGTAATACTATCTATGATAAAGAGTTAACCATCGAAGAAAAGATAGAAAAAATAATAACATTAGCACCAATTCCTTTCCTTTTAAAAATTGATATAAATGACATCAAACAAATAGAGTGTATTTATCCTTTTGAAGATATTTTAATTCTTACAAAAGATGGACAACTTTTAGGAAATACAATAAGCGCTAATAACGTTCAAGAAATATGTCAGTTAACTTCATATCGAACTTATATTATATTTGATAATGGAGATATTGAATTTTATACAAATACTTTATTAGAGGGAGTAGAGGTTAAAAGTAAAAAAGCTCTTTCTATAAATGGTTCTTTTATAGCTTATCTTGATTATGAAAAATATTTACATATAACTACATTAGGTAGTAACTATCTTGGAAGTAATTTTGATTACGATAATTGTATTGAGTTTAGTTTATGGAATATAGATGATTTTACTTATGTTCATGATTTAGTAACAAATGAAGTATCTTTGATTTTAAATACAGGGAAAAGAAGAATTTTATTTCCCTTAGAAATTTTTGTGTGGAAATGATGAAACTATGTTATGATAACTAATCAAGAAGAATTAGGATTAAATTAAGAAGAAAGTAGCAAAGAAGAAAAAGATACTAGAAGATTATTTTACTCATTGTTAAAAAGAAATAAATAAGAAATTAAGAATTATAAGTTAATTATGTAATTAACGATAATTCTTTTTATTTGCAAAATAAAGCTAAAATAAATTGTTAAAAATTTATGACTTTTTAATATATATATGGTAAAATATTTCTTAGTGACGGTAATCAATTTAAAGGTGGTAAAAATATGGCAAAAGTAATATCTGTTGTAAATCAAAAAGGAGGAGTTGGAAAAACTACTTCTAGTATTAATTTAGCTGCAGCCTTAGGAAAAGAAGGTAAAAATACCTTATTAATTGATTTTGACCCTCAAGGAAATGCCTCGACAGGACTAGGCTTATCTAATGGAGATTTTAAACACGATATATATGATGTCATGGTTGGAGCTTGTGAAATAAAAGCCGCTATTATTAAAACCAAGTTTAAAAATTTGTCTGTAATTCCATCAACAATAAATCTTGCGGGAATTGATGTGGAATTTGTTAAAAATATGCTAGAAGATAAAACTTTTCATCAAAATGAACAATTAAGAGAAGCGATAAAAGATATTACTGAGTTGTATGATTTTATCATTATCGATTGCCAACCATCTTTAGGGCTATCTACAATGAATGCATTAGTTGCTAGTGATTCTGTTATTATTCCTGTTCAATGTGAGTTCTTTGCCCTAGATGGTATTACTCAACTTTTAAATTCAATAATAATGGTGCAATCTAACTTAAATCCAAATTTAAGAATAGAGGGAGTTTTATTAACAATGCTAGATGGTAGAACGAATATTGGACTAGAAGTAATAGAAGAAGTTAGAAAGTATTTTAAAAATAAAGTATTTAATACAATTATCCCAAGACTTGTAAGACTTGTCGAAGCTCCAAGTCATGGAAAGCCAATAAGTGATTATGACCCAACTAGTAGAGCAACACTTGCTTATCAAAATTTAGCAAAGGAAGTGATTGAAAGAAATGGAAACTAAAAGAAAGGCCTTAGGAAAAGGTTTAGAACAATTATTTTCTAATGAAAGAATTGATTTTGATAATTTTGAAAAGGAGATAGTCGAAGAAGCAAAACCTGGAGATATTAAAGAAATATCTTTAGAAGAAATCCAAGCTAATCCGTATCAGCCAAGAAAAACATTTGATGATAAAGCTTTAGAAGAATTAGCTGAATCAATTAAAGTTCATGGTGTAGTTCAACCAATTATCGTTAAAAAAACAATAAAAGGATACTACATTATTGCTGGTGAGAGAAGAACAAGAGCATCTAAATTAGCTGGCTTAAAAACAATTCCTGCTATAGTCCGTGAATTTGATGATGAAGAAATGATGGAAATAGCTTTAATTGAAAACATTCAAAGAGAAGATTTAAACCCAATTGAGGAAGCAGAAGCTTTTTCTAAAATATTAAGTGCTAATAATGTGACGCAAGAAGAGGCAGCTAAAAAATTTGGTAAAAGTAGAAGTTATGTTACAAACTTACTAGGTTTATTAAACCTTCCATCAAAAGTAAAAGACTATGTTAAAGAAAATAAAATTTCCATGAGTCATGCAAGAGCCCTATCAAAATATGATGATGAAGCAAAAATTGAAGAACTAGCTAATCGAATTATTGATGAAAGCTTAACAGTTCGGGATATTGAAAAAATATCAGGTGGAGATGATGAGCTTAAGAGAAACAAGATTACTAGACATATATCATCAAATAGTGGGAACTTTGCTATTTATGAAAATATAATGCGAGAAAAAATAGGAACAAGAGTAAAGATTACCAATAAAAAAATTGAAATACCTTATGATTCAGAAAAAGACTTAGAAAGAATTTTAGAAATACTTAATATAAGTGTGGATGGTGAATAAAAATGGATAAGTTCTTAAAACTTGTTTCGTTAATTACTAAAAAAGAAGTATATGGATTTATTATTACGGTTCTTATAGGTATTGTTTTATATAGAATTTCTGTAATTGTTCTAGAAAAAATAGTAACATCTGGTAAAACGGAATATGAAAGAAAAAAACGAAGAACTATTGTTGAGCTTTTAAAAAATATATTCAAATATATTATTGGTATAATCGTAATTCTCTTTATTTTAAATTTATATGGCTATGATGTTAAAGCTCTTGTTGCAGGATTAGGAATTTTAGCTACAGTTTTAGGTTTAGCTTTACAAGACACATTAAAAGATTTTATTGGTGGAATTACAATTATAATCGAAAATTACTTTGTTACAGGAGATATTGTTGAATACAATGGTTTTACAGGAACAGTTATTGAACTAACATTAAAGTCAACTAAAATTAAAGCTCCAACAGGAAATGTTTTAGTAATATCTAATCGTAATATTAATGAGGTAATTAATTTATCTCAAAAAGTAGCTACTGTTTTTGCCCATATTCCTATTGCTTATGAGGAAGATGTTCTAAATGTTGAGAAAATTATTAATAGTAAAATCCTTAAAGAAGCAAATAAAATAGAAGGTGTAACTAAGAATAGTTCTAAATATCATGGAATAAGTAAACTAGATTCATCTTCTGTTAATTATTTGATTAGTGTAGATTGTAAACAAGACAAAAGATGGCAAATAGAAAGAGAACTTTTAAGAACTGCTTTAATTGAACTTAATAAAAACAATATTAAAATACCATATGAACAAGTAGAGGTGCATAATGCAAAAGATTAATTTAAATGATGAAGTTATAATGAAAAAGCCACATGCTTGCAAAACAAATTTATGGACTATTACAAGAATTGGTGTCGATGTTAAAATAAAATGTAAGAATTGTGGCAGAGAAGTAATGCTTGATAGAATGGAATTTGAAAAAAAGGTTAAAAAGATAATGGGTGAAAAAAATGAAAATGAATAATATTAAAGAAAAAATTACTTTAAATCCAATAATGACATTTATAATTTTAATAATAGCTGTAATAATTTTAAGTTGGTTTTTACATTTAGTTGGTTTTGAAGCAACATATAATAAGATTAATACAAGTACTAATGAATATTATCAAGTAACAGAAACAGTGGAATCTTTGATAAGTATTGCAGGAATTAAATATATTTTTCAAACAACTGTATCTAATTTTGCTTCGTTTACACCTTTAAGTATGCTAATAATTGTCTTAATTGGGATCGGGGTTATGGAAAAAAGTGGCTTTTTGAAAACTTCTATAACACTTTTAACGAAGAAAAGTAGAAAAAAGACAATTACTTTTGTCTGGGTCTTAATTTGTATTTTATCGAGTATTTTAGGAGATTTATCATATATAATAGCTATTCCTTTAAGTGCTTTATTATTTTCTTATGGTAGACGTAATCCAATGCTTGGAATAGTAGCCACTTTTGCTGCTTTAACATGTGGTTCAGGAATAAATTTATTTTTGTCATCAGCTGATAGTTCATTAATGACTTTAACTCTTCAAAGTGCTAATTTATTAGATAGTGGGTATACTTTAGGGACAAAAACTTTTATCTTTATCATGCTTGCTGCTACCATATTAATGGCGATTATAATTACAGAAATAACAGAAAAATATGTTGCTAACAAAATTGAAAGGTATGAATTTAAAGAAGAAAAAAGAGAATTTAAATTAGGAAAAAAAGAAGTAAGAGGACTTATTTTTTCCCTTACCGCAGGGTTTATTTATTTATTAGTATTTTTATATAATATTATCCCAGGACTTCCTTTGTCAGGAAAGTTACTTGATGATAGCCAAGTATTTTATATTGATAAACTATTTAGCTATGATTCTTTCTTTAGTAATGGATTTGTCTTTATTGTAACAATGTTATTTGTTATTTTAGGATTATTTTATGGTCTTGGTGCTAGAACAATTAAAAACAATAATGATTTATGCGATGATTTAGGACATTCTCTAGATGGAATAGGAAAAATATTAGTCATAATTTTATTTGCTTCTGTACTATTAAATATTTATAAATATAGTAATATTGGGAATGTTGTTGTAGCTAACTTAGCAAGACTATTAAATACTGCATCTATAACAGGTATTCCTCTTATAATCCTATTGTTTATAATTGGTATGATATCAACAATCTTCTTGCCTAACTCTCAAGCTAAGTGGGTGCTACTTGCAACAACTGCAGTACCAGCATTTATGAATTCTGGCTTATCTCCTGAGTATGCTCAAGTAATATTTAGATTTAGTGAATGTGCTACAATATGCTTGACTCCATTACTTGCTTACTATGTTATTTACTTAGCATATATTGAAAAATATAATCAAAATACGAGTGCTATAGCAATGTTTAGAACACTTAAATATCAACTTCCATATGCAGTAGCTTCAATTGCTGTCTTAATAATCTTAGCAGTAGCTTGGTATTTAATTGGTGTACCTATTGGTATAAATGGGGCGGTAGTTATTTAAAACAATTGAATAATCAGTTGTTTTTTTATATAATAAGTAAAGAAATTGAGGTGGTATAATGGCTTTAAAAGCAGGTATAGTTGGATTACCTAATGTAGGGAAATCAACTCTTTTTAATGCTATTACAAAGAAAAATATATTGGCAGCAAATTTTCCTTTTGCAACAATTGAACCAAATGTCGGAGTAGTTACAGTTCCAGATAGAAGATTGGAAATCTTAAACAAAATGTATGAACCTAAAAGTTTAGTTCCTACTACTTTTGAATTTACCGATATTGCAGGACTTGTTAAAGGTGCATCTAAAGGAGAAGGACTCGGCAATAAGTTTTTATCACATATAAGAGAAGTTGATGCAATCGTCGAAGTAGTAAGATGTTTTGATAATGCTGAAATCACTCACGTTGAAGGAAATACTGACCCTGTAAGAGATATGGAAATTATTAATACAGAACTTATTTTAGCAGATTTGGAAATAGTTGAAAATAGGATAGGAAAAATAGAAAAAAAGGCTGAAACGACAAAAGATAAACTAATAGTATTAGAATTAGGAGCACTAAAAAAAGCTCAAAGCACATTATTAGAGAATAAACCATTAAGAAGTATAGAATATACAAAAGATGAATTAGAAATAATTAAGCCTTTTAATTTTATAACTTTAAAGAAAATTATTTATGTTGCTAATGTATCAGATGAAGAAGTAGCAAATGGAAATTCTTATACAAATGAAGTAATAGAGTATGCAAGATGCGAAAATGCCGAAGTAGTTATAATGTCTGCTAAGTTAGAAAGTGAACTATCCGATTTAGAAGGTGAAGATAAGATGTTATTCTTAAGTGAATTAGGTATCGAAGAAAGTGGTCTGGATTTACTTATAAAAGCAACATATTCTCTTCTTGGGTTAAAAACGTTTTTTACATCAGGTAAAGATGAAGTTAGAGCTTGGACTTTTAAAAGTGGAATGAAAGCTCCAGAATGTGCAGGAATTATTCATACTGATTTTGAAAGAGGATTTATTAAAGCCGAAGTTATGTCTTTTGATGTTTTAGAAGAATTGCAAAGTGAAAAAGCAGTAAAAGAAGCAGGAAAGTTAAGATTAGAAGGAAAAGAATACATTATGCAAGATGGAGATATTTGTTTCTTTAGATTTAATATTACTAAATAGTATGCAAAAAGATATTGGGTGTTTTATTCTAAATTATTCTAAAGAATTAGATAAAATAGGTACTAGTATTTATAAAGAGTTAAAAGACTTTTATAAAAAATACCAAAAAATATTAGTCTTAAATAATCAAAAAGTAATAGAAATTAATTTGCTTCCCGATACTTCTCTATCTATTAGTGTAACTAAAAGAATAATTAACCTAAACTTATTTAATCGTATTAATAAAGATGAAGTGGAACTTTTGATAAAAAATAGAATAATTTTTATTTTGGAAAAGGATAATGTTTTTGTACCTGACTATATAAAAGAAGAAGTAAATGGCTTCTTTAGTTTGGATAAAAAAATTAAGAATAATATGCAAGAAACAAAAGTAATTATAGATGAAATTAATAAAGGATAGATATGATTATAAAAGTAGAAAAATTTGAAAAGAAAAAAGAATTAAAAGATGAAAGTGAAAAGATTAATATAATGTATGTAACTTCAAATAAAATACAATATATGTTAAGAAATGGTTATCAACTTATTATATCTTCTGATATGCAAAAAGATAAATGTAATGCTCTATTAACTTTGAAGTATAAAGATAGTTTAGAAAATGCTTTAGAAGTAGATATTAATTGCTTACTTACTCCTAATTCTTCCATTAAAGAATATTTACGTGCTAGTTATAAAACAACTATTGTGCTAGTTTATAATGGAAAAGAAAATGAATTTCAAAGCTATGCAGTAAAAGAAATGACAGAAGGAGCATATTGTGAGCATTCTAAATATGTGATAGTTACAGAAACAAAAGTAAAATCTTCTTCTTTTAAAAATTGTTTAAAAAAACTTGATGATAAGTTGTTACCTTTAAGATTAAATAACTCTTGTAATAATTTAAAATTATATTATAATAAAGAAACAGAAAGAAGTGTTACTATGGAACAAGTCCAAGAGATACCTTTTAATTATTTTTTATTAATGTTTAATAAAGAGATTTATAATAGAACTAACAAAATTTGTTCTTTAAATCAAGAATTTGATGATGATTTTTATATTTTAACGGAAGAAGAAAAAATTAAAGTGTTTAATGACTCTTTTTATACTATCTTAGTTAAATATTTATTGCTAACTAATAATCAAGAAATTATTGTCTATCCAGATGGACCACTCAATTTGTGTAATTTAATTCTAAGTGATTTAAAAGATACACCATATAAAGAAAGTTTATTAAGGTCTTTACAATTTATTGTAGTTAAGTATTTAGAATTGTTAGGAAAAGGATATCCTATTATAAGTTTTAGTGATGATGAAGATAAAGAAAAAGTTTTTAAAATAGTATACGACTCTAAACAAAGAATGAATACTTTTGATAGTATTAATATGTCTTTAAAAGAACAAACAGAGACAATGGTACAAGTTTTAAAATTTGTAATGGCTAATAAAGAAGTAGAATTACCTAATGTTGAAACAGATATATAAAAAGTTTTAAAGTTATCAATTACGTTTAAAAGTGGCTGATAATTTTTTATTCCAAAGTTTCTAAAAATTTACCTTGATTATAAAACAATCGTATAAAAGTTTTATATCGAGGGAGGTTTAAAATGGAAGAAAATAAAATGTATTTAGTAAACAAATTTTTTAATAGTGAAACAATTAGAACTGTTTGGAATAAAGAAGGAAAAAGTAATTTTTCAGTGTTGTCGATATAGAGGAAATCTTTAGAATATAGTCAATTATTAATAAAAATGCTGAATCAATAAAATTGTGGCTTGCTAAGCGAATAAAAGGAATTCAAGGCTTTACTGCTGTATAAAAAGTAGGTAATGCAAGAAAAGATATAGAAGATGAACTTGGAGAAAGTGTTATTTCTAGAGATAATGCTTTAAACTATGAATATATGGATGAAAAAAGTCTAAAAGAGTTATAACTTCATAATATTTAAAAGGAAATAAATTATTTACTTATTAACTAACATTTGTTATAATACTTAACGAGTATTAATTTACTCCTTGCTTCATTTAATGAAGCCGAAATTGACCATAAGGAGGTGTAGAAAAATGAATAAATATGAAATGATGTTTATTGTAAAAGCTACTATGGAAAGTGAGCAAGTTTCTAAAACTGCTAAAAATATTGAATCTATAGTAACAAGTGCGAAAGGCAAAGTAAACGAACTTAAGGAACTTGGCGAAAAAAAATTAGCTTATCCAATAAAAAAAGAAATTAATGGTTATTACTTCGTAATGAATTTTGAAGCTAATAAAGAAACAATAGCTGAATTAGATAGAAAAGCTAATATTGATGAAACAGTTTTAAGACATTTAATTATTAAATTAGATGAGGAGTAGTAATAATGAATAAAGCAATTTTAATAGGAAGATTAACAAGGGACCCTGAACTTAGAACAACAACATCTGGTATTTCAAGTACTAGTTTTACCGTTGCTGTTTCAAGAACATATACGAATCAAAATGGCGAAAGAGAAACGGATTTTATTAACTGTGTTGCATGGCGTAAACAAGCTGAAAACATAGCTAAATATTGTAAAAAAGGTTCTCAAGTAGCTGTTGAAGGAAGAATTCAAACTAGAAGTTATGATGCTCAAGATGGAACTAAAAGATATGTTACAGAAGTATTAGCTGATAATGTAACTTTTTTAGGAGCAAAAGGAACTAGTGGAGACTTTCAAACTAATACAAATAACGAAATAGAAAACAATTTTGAGCCTAGTCAAGATATTGAAACTACAGATGTATCTGAAGACCCTTTTAAGGATTTTGGTAACGAAGTAGCATTATCTGATGATGACTTACCATTTTAAAAAGGAGGAAATATAAATGGCTGAATTTTATCGTAAGAAAAAGAAAATTTGCCAAATGTGTGCTGGAAAAAGTGTTGATTATAAAGATGTTATGATAGTTTCTAAATATATTAATGAAAAAGGCAAGATTATGCCAAGAAGAATGACAGGAGCTTGTGCTAAACATCAAAGACATATTGCACAACAAATCAAATGGGCAAGATTTATGGCTTTAATACCATATGTTAAATAGAATACTTATTAAAAGTATTCTTTTTTAATTAATATATTTAGTACAAATTGTAAAATTAGTCATTTTAAAATTAAAAGAAATAGTATATAATTTTTGTAAGGAGAGTGTATGTATGAAGATTTATATTACTTATATAAAAGAAAGTTTTACAGAAGAGCAAATTAAACAATTAAGTAGAGTTGGTGAAATAATTTTTTGGAAGATACTTTTGATTTAGATAAAGCATCATATTTAGAAGATGAAAATGAGAAAATATTAGTTGTCGACCCTGATTGGTATAATTGGGACATTAATGCTACTCATTTGAGTAAAATAAAAAATCTAAAAGGAGTTTGTTTATCTACAACAGCATTTGATTGGATTGATTTAGATTATTGTAAAGAACACAATATTACATACTGTAATATACCTAAATATTCTACTGTTTCAGTAGCGGAATATGGTGTTTTTCTTATGATGTGTTTAGCTAAAAAATTTCCTATTCAAGCAAAAATGGATTATAAAATGGAATATTCGCATTATATGTTAACTACTGAAATTAGAAATAAAACTGTAGGTATTATTGGATTAGGTACAATAGGTTCTAAAATAGCTGCTATGTGTCAAGCATTAGGTATGAATGTTATGTATTGGAATAGAACTGAAAAACAAAATAATTATAAAAAAGTTGATATAGAAACTATCTTTGAAAAAGCCGATTTTATCTTTCCAACATTTGCAACAAATAGTGAAACAAAAAAACTCATAAGTGATGATTTAATTAACTTAATGAGTGGAAATGCTCTTATAAATGTTATAAATAATCCTCGAGAGTTATATAATCATAACTTATTATTAAATCGAGCAGAAAAAGAAGAAATAAGTTATGCTTTTGAATTATATGGTAATGAGCCAAAACTGTATGATTATAAAGGTAATATTATGGCAACAGCACCTTATGCCTTTTATACGAAGGAAGCAATTGATAGATTGGTTGCTATTTGGGTGGAAAATGTAATTGCTTTAATAAAAGATGAAGTTCAAAATGAGGTTAAGTAGGAAGAAAGATTTTATGAAATTATCAAATATAAATGATGAAAATTTAAGTGATGATGATATAAATGCTATTGTTTATTCTAATGTTTTTGATAATGGAAATTATAGTAAATATTGTTTAGTATTTGGAAATAGCATGCTTTTAAAAGAAAGAGTAGTAACTGTTGTAAGAGCATATAAAAGTAAAAGGTTTGAAAAAATTATTTTTATGGGTGGAGTAAATGGTGTTAGTAATCAAGATAATTCCAATATAGCAGAAGCTATAAAAATGAAGGAATTAGCTATTAAGCTAGGAGTAAAAGAAGAAGATATTTTATTAGATACTACATCGAATAATACTTTTGAAAATGTTGATAATGCATTAGAACTTTTAAAAAATGAGTTGTCTACAATTAGAAATATTACAATAATAACAAGTGAATTTCATTTGAAAAGATGTTATGCTATTTTAAAAAAGAAACTCCCTTGGATTGAAGTGACTTTAATTCCTGCTAAATATGCTTTTACTGATAATAATAATTGGTTTTTATCCGATAATAGTTGGAATAGTGGAAGAAGTTTAGCAACTTATGAAGCACATTTATTAGTTAAATATGCTAAAGAAGAAAAAATCGAAGATTTAGAAGTAAATTTAGTTAAAAGTAAAATTAATTAAAGTTTTATAATAATTTAAGGAAGTGGTAAAAGTGATAATTACAAAAGAAATGTTAAAAGAAAAAGTTCCCAAAGACATGATAACTACTAGATTAGATAGTGCCTTAAACTTATATACTAATATTCATTATAAAGGCGAAACTGGTATTATTCTCTATAATACAAATCCAGATACTTGGAATTGTCTTTATTCATTTTACGAATTAAATCATAAATTCACTATAGATAATTATAAATTTAGTAATGAAAATCCTACTTTTGAAGAATTAATTGAAGAATACAAAAATATATATTTCAAAGTTTATGAACAAGAAAAAGGGTATACAAAAGAAACAAGAATCAATATTTTGAGAGATGAATTTAAAAAGACTTTTAAACTAGATAATGTTAATATTAATGAAGAATTAGAACCTATATTTGAACTTAAATTCTCTAAATCTAAAAATGTGTGGACATTATATTACTTTGAAAATTATGTTGCGAATAAAGTTGATAATATAAATGATTTATTAAAACAGAATTTATATGAACAAAAAATATTGCCCTTAGACTCTTCTATTACAGCAATTAATGGTATAGACATTATAAGTAATATACCTTATCTTTTATCTCTTCAAGATAATATAGATAAATTAAATAATAACTTAATTGAATGGGATATTCAAAAATGAATAAAAAATATTTAATAGTGACAATAATATGTTTAATAATATCTTTAATATCAGGGATAATATTTCATGATATCTTAATTGGTGGGACAAGTCTTTTTACAGGACTTTTATGTGCTTATTTTTTTAGTGAAGGTAAAAGAGTTAGTTATAAACTTGGATTAATTAATTATTTGTTAATAGGATATGTATCTTTTAAAAATGGACTTTATGGTTTATTTATTTTTGGAGCAGTTATATGTCCAATATTACAAATACAAGGATTTATTAGTTGGAGTAAAAATTTAAATAAAGATAATAACGTTAAAGTACGAGAGTTTACTTTAAAAAATTCTATTATAATAACTATTTCTTGTATAGTTGGAAGTTTAATTTTAAGTTATTTATTAACTTTAATTCCTTCACAAAGAATTGCTTTTTTAGATGCATCTACCAATATTATAAATTTGTGTGCTGTAGTATTAGGTATTTTAAGATTTAAGGAATGTTGGTGGATATGGCTTATCAATAACACTATTGATTTAACCATATGGTTAATAACATTTATATCAAAGGGAGAAAATTCTGGTATGATGTTGTTAGTTTCAATTGGGTATTTACTCATAAATATTTATGGTATAATTAAGTGGAATATAGAAGCAAAGAAAGGAAATGTTTTAAATGAAAAATAATTATTTTATAATTCATGGTAGTTTTAGTAATCCATTTTCTAATTGGATACCATGGTTAAGAAAAGAAATTGAAAATGGGGGGCGAATAACGCTTATACCCAAAATAAATAAAAAGTAAGAAAAAATAGTAGGTAGGTTCAAAAAAGGGTCTACCAAAATCCTTATAAATAAAGGTTAAAATAGAGTTTTTTAAGAAATTAGAACCCAAAAATGTGTAAAAAAGGTTCTTTTCGCAAGTGCGAAAAGTGTTGGTGGTGCAACTACGATGAATTTAAACTCTTATTTTATAAGTGTTTTAAAGTTTCGTGGTGCCTTTCCATATCCTGTTAGTTAAAAAATTATGTAGAAAAAGCAGTTTTTGGTATAATAAATGTATATTAATTTTGTGTAAAAATAATTTGTAGGAAGTGAAAAAAATAATGAAAAGTGTAATTTGGGTATTTGGAGAATCTGCGACTGGAAAATCTACATTAATCAATGCAATTTTAAATAATGAGAATAATATTAGAGCATATTTAGGATTAGACAATGAAAAAATAGATGTAATAAGAGAAACAATATCATCAAATTTATCAGCATTTGATGATGAAAATAATGAAAAATCTCGAAAAGAAGTAATAATGAAAAAAATAGAAGATTTTCTACAAAGTAATAGTAATATTTTACTAATAAAAGGGCAATCAAATGATATGAATGATATATATGGAAATACCTTAAAAGAATTTGCCTTTAAGTATCCTAATTTAACTAAAGAAATATATTTATTAGAAATAGATGACTTAGATTTGCATTATGATAGATTTACTAATAAAGATTGGTTTCAAACTGATAAAGAAAGATATGAAAAAATGTTTACAAAGGAATGGCTGCCTGGGGCTGTAGCAAAGCATAGAGAAATTGTTTATTCTTTTTTACAATATGGTTTTACTATTGTAAATATAGATTCAACAAATGGTTTTGTTATGAAGGGAGATAAAAGTTTTAATGGCGAAAGTAGTAATTTTAGGAGGTAATGCTAGGAGTGGCAAAAGTACGTTATCATTTAAACTAATTAAAAAAGGATTTAATAGAATATCTTTTGATAATATTTATAGTGCGATTGAAGAAGGACTAAATATTAAAATAGATGAATTTTCTTACGATATAAAATTTGCCTTTTTTGAAAATATTGTTAATAAATCGATTGAAGAAGCAGAGATTGAAGGAATTGATACTGTAATTGATATGTATGATTTTTTGCCTACAGATATTGATAGATTACAAAATAAAGATAAAGTTAAAGTTTATTTTTTAGCATACCCCAATTGTAGTTTAGAAGAAATAAAATTTAATGTAATCCATTATGCTAAACCAACTGATTGGATTGCTCAGGTAAATGAAGAATATTTAAATTCATGTGTAAAAAATTTTTATGATAGAAATAAGTTGTTAGTTAAAGAGTGTAGTAAATATGGTTTTAATCTAATTGATACTAAGTCTGGGAAAAATAGAAATATGATATTAAACCAATTATTAAATGAAATTATAGATTAAGTTAAAGAAATTATAATTAATTAACAAAAGATATAAAAGAATTTTGGGTATATGCTCTATTCTGGGGGGTAGAAAACATATACACACCTGATTTACCAAGTGGAGTTGGGTATCAAAATTTTGATAATTGGAATGAACTTATGAAAGTATATGTTAAAGCTAGCCTTATAAATGAAAATACAATTATATTTGCTCATTCAATAGCTCCTGCATTTATAGCAAAGTTTTTAATTACTAATAAAATCAAAGTTAAAAGATTAATTTTTGTTTGTGGTTTTAATAATTATTTAGGTATTAATGAGGAATATGACAATGTTAATAAAACAATGTATTTGGATAATTTAGAGGATGTTAAAAACTATTGTGATGATATAATTTGTTATTATAGTAAAAATGACCCTTATGTTAAATATGAAGTAGAAAAAAGTTTTGCTGATACTATTGCTACAAAACAAGTGGTAATTGATGATGGAGGACACTTAAATGCCGAAAGTGGTTATACAGAGTTTCCTGATTTATTAAAGTGTATTTAAGAAAGAGGTGTAGTAGATGAAATTAGTTTTAACTTCTGGTGGTATTGCCAATAAAAGTATAGAAGAAGAATTAAAAAATTTTATTGGTAAGGATTTTAAAGATTTAAAAATGTTATTTTGTACAACTGCCTCCAATTATGAAGGTGGGGATATGAATGATTGGCTTATTAAAGATATGGAATATTTTAAAAAATTAGGTTTTAAAATAGATTTATGCGATATTAATGGAGTTGATATTGAAAACTTTTTACCACGATTTGAATGGGCTGATGTTCTATTTTTTGAAGGTGGGAATACACAATGGTTAAGAAAAAGTATTAAAACATCAGGTTTAGAAGAACATTTGAATAAATTATTGGAAACGCGAATTTGGATTGGAGCAAGTGCAGGTAGTTGTGTATTATGTCCAACTATTTGTAATTCATGTCAAGACTTATTTGATGAGTATATTAAAGATTATCCAATTGATGGCTTAAATTTAGTTGATTTTCAATTTATACCTCATTTTAATAATGAATTTTTTCCTAAGATAAGAAAAGAAAATCTCTTAAATGCAAGTAAAAATTTAAAAAGTATTGATGGAAATGTAACTATTCACACCTATGATTCAAGTAACACGCGAAAAGGCAATCATTTTTC